>JAGWQH010000020.1 GCA_028870115.1 Candidatus Methylomirabilota bacterium | reverse complement strand
TGGCGATGAATATGACCATGTGGGAGCATTAGGGCCCTACATCTATTATTTTGATGAACCCGAGAGGATTTGGTTCGCAGGCGCAAGGTTTGATCGTCATACCTGCCAGGTTATCGATGCCCAACATGGAAGAATCGAGCGAGAAGGACAGCCTACGGTGTTCGATTCTGATTGGCTAACCGGCTGTTGCCTGTTGATGACGCGGCAGGCCTTGGAAAGGGCGGGCCTTCTGGATGAGCGCTTCTTTCTGTACTGGGAGGATGTCGACTGGTGCCTTCGCCTTCGGGTCTCTGGCCTGCAGAGTGTGGTTGAGCCCTCGGCGCGGATCTGGCACAAGATTTCCCTGAGCGCGGGGGGGACCGATTCGTCCCTGAAAGCCTACCATAAGACACGTAGCCACCTGCTGCTTGCTCACCTGCACGCACCACGCGCCTTCCCGACTCTGCTGGAGGGCTTGCTACGCGACATCGCTTGGCTAGTCGTGAAGTCCTCGGATCAGGAGCGATTCAAGAAGGCCCGTGCCTATTTGGCTGCAGTGAAGGACTATACTTTGGGGCGAACGGACCGTGGGCCGGAATGGCTTTGGCAAGATGGATGATAGAGCTCAGGCGGACATATGAACGGTATTGGGCGGCTCGCCGGGCCGATGCCGGGGGAGCAGCAGAGGGCAGCGGCTCCCCAAACGAGATTTTCGAGTCCGTCGGGTCGGTGTTGGGCGAGGGGAAGAGGCTCCTCGACGTCGGCTGCGGGGTCGGCACACTGCTGGACCTTGTTGGAGCTAAGTTTCAAGCGGTGCACGGGTGCGACCTTTCGGAAACGGCCCTTCGGGAAGCCAGGCAGCGGGGAGTCTTGAGCGTCTGCGCCGATCTCAATCGCGGCCTGCTTCCCTATCAAGATCGTTCGTTTGAGTGCGTTACCTGCCTCGAAGTGATTGAACATGTCTTTGATCCTTTGTCATTGCTGCGTGAGCTTCACCGCGTCCTGAAGGACGACGGTCAGTTGGTCCTGACGACGCCGAATATCCGGTATTTCCGGAACGTGCTGACACTCGTTTGGCACGGGAGGTTTCCTCATACCACCATGGATACGTTCGTCTGGGGGGGAGGGCATTTGCATTACTTTACCCGAACAGACCTGAAGCTT
>JAGWQH010000019.1 GCA_028870115.1 Candidatus Methylomirabilota bacterium | reverse complement strand
CTCCCACAACTTCTACTGGATCGCCAAGCCGACAGGGATCATCGCTCTGGGCAGCGTCTTCTCCACCATGCAGGTGCTGCCGCTGCTCTTGATCACCCTGGACGCCTGGAAGATGCGGACGGAGCGGACCAAGGCCCACGAGCATCTGGCCGAGGGCAAGCAGCGCTTCGTCATGGACGGCGTCTGGACGTTCATCCTCGCCGTCAACTTCTGGAACATCTTCGGCGCGGGCGTAATGGGCTCGCTCATTAACCTGCCGATCGTCAACTACTATGAGCATGGCACTTATCTCACGAACAACCATGCCCATGGCGCCATGTTCGGCGTGAAGGGTAACATCGCGATTGCCGGTATGCTGTTTGCTTGCCAACACCTGTTCCAGCGCTCTGCCTGGAATGAGAAGCTGATCAAGGGCGTCTTCTGGTCGCTGCAGATCGGCCTGGTCATGATGATGATCATGGATATGTTCCCGGTCGGTCTGTATCAGCTTGCCCACATCTTCCAGCACGGCTTCTGGTATGGTCGGCAGCAGACGTTCATCACGAATAACGTGTGGCACACCTTGACCTGGATGCGCTCCATCGGTGGCGCCGTGTTCCTGTTTGGCGGTGTATTGCCTCTCATGTGGTTCATTCTGTCGAGGGGCACCCGGATGGTCCGCGAGGCCGCCGTTGTTGAGGAAGGCGAGTGGACAATCTACGACAGGGAGAAGGCGAAGGAGCGGGAAAGCTGGGCTGCTTCTGATGAGGCCTTCTAGTCTGAGTATCTAAGCAAGCTCATCACACTTCACTCCAACATCCCCGGTACAACGATCGCGTTGTACCGGGGATGTTGCTTTTTGCGAGCCTCCTTCCACAGGACCAGCCACGTTCCGCAAAACGCCTGATACTGCATTGACACGCTAGTCTTACTCACACCTCTCGGCCCCTGCCCCTGTCCGTCCCCCAATTGAACGGCGCGTACAACTCGACAGCGCATCCTAAAGTAATGCATTTGCATCGTAAATTGAGGCGATCTCTAGATTTACTACCCCTAATGGGGGACGTATCTTAGAAGCATATGTGACTTTAAGATGCATCGAGGAGGTTTCACTGTGAATGTTATGATGTGGACGAACAAGCAGTCGGGTGCGCCACCGACCGCTGCATCGGGATGGAACCGCATTGGTTGTTCGCTGCATGGCGCTCGTGAAGGACGCGTGCCGTCGACGCTTGGCGCGCCGACGTCGACAAAGAAGGGGTTACAGAGTGATCAATCAGAAAGAAAAAAGACTTGACAGCGTTTCCGAAGAAGATTTAAACTGAGGTTAGTTCGAACTAAAACGGCGTTCTATAAAGTGACTTATTCGATGGAAGCGAGTTTCATTGTTCAGCCAGAAGTTGTGGCGTTAGTGGCGACAAAGGAGGTGAGAATAGGCGTTAACGAAAAGCGACGGGAAGATTGTGCGGTCCCGAGAGTAGTAAAGTAAAGAAGTCTACGCAGTGAAAAGAAAGCGAAAGTGTGGCCACCTGAGTCAGGGTAAGTGCCACAGGAGGTAACAATGAGTCCGAATCCTAGCGCAACAGTGAGCAGGACCCACAAGACGTTTGGTCAAATGCTATTGGTCAAGAAATACTGGTGGCTTCATGCTTTGATCGTCACCGGCATCAGTGTCATCGGATTAATTGCTCTCGGCGTGTGGACTTATTCATCCGCTCCTCCGCTGGTGAATTTTGTCTCGTCATCCACCGGAGAAACACTCATCCCCGAGTGGCAAATCCAGCGTGGAAAGCAAGTGTTTCACCTCAAGGGTCTGATGACGTATGGCTCCTTCTGGGGCGACGGAGGCGAGCGCGGGCCGGATTACACCGCCGAAGCTCTCCACCATACCTATGTGTCCATGGGAAAATACTATGAGAATGAGATCGCGAAGGAGCGCCCTGTGACCCAAGCCGATCGCGATATGATCTCAGTAAGGGTCAGACGAGAGATCCGCGAGAATGGCTATGACGCAACAGCCAACGTTATTCGTATCACTCCAGCTCAGGCCTTTGCGTATCAGGAGTTGGTTACACATTACACGCGAACGTTTACGGATCCTACCTACGAAGAAGCTTTTATGAAGGGAAGGATCAAAAATCATATCAGCAATCCGGAAGACCTCAAGGCGCTAGCCGCGTACTTCTTCTGGGGTGGCTGGGTTTCCGGGGCGACCCGACCGGGTGAGACATATAGTTATACACACAACTGGCCGCCCGATCCGGAAGTCGGTAACGTCCCGACGTTCGCGACGTATATCTGGAGCTTTATCTCGATCTTCGTGCTGTTCTGCGGTACCATGCTGGTCCTGTACGTCTACGGTGAAATGAAGACCCTGCCCGGCGAGCCGTTCAACGGACGGGATTGGTCGCTTACCACGATCGACCTGGAAAACAAGGGCGACGCTTATGTTCGTCCAACCCAGCGCGCCACCTATAAGTTCTTCGCCTTCGCCGTGATCCTGTTCCTGGTGCAGGTGTTGGCAGGTATCCT
>JAGWQH010000018.1 GCA_028870115.1 Candidatus Methylomirabilota bacterium | reverse complement strand
GGCCCTGTTGCTGGTCGACCGGGTGCGGAAAAGTCTGGGGCTTATGTCAGGCCCGCCCAGCCTCCATATGTGCTTTACCGGCAATCCCGGCACAGGGAAGACCACCGTCGCGATGCGGATGGCCGAGATTCTGCACCGCCTCGGGTACATCCGTAAGTGCAATTTGGCGGCGGTCACGCGCGACGATCTCGTCGGTCAGTACATCGGGCATACGGCGCCGAAGACCAAAGAGGTCTTGAAAAGAGCCATGGGCGGCGTGTTATTCATCGATGAGGCCTATTATCTCTACCGATCCGAGAATGAGCGCGACTACGGTCAGGAGTCGATCGAGATCCTGCTCCAGGTCATGGAAAATCAGCGAGAGGACCTCGTGGTCATCCTGGCCGGTTACAAGGATCGCATGGAGACGTTCTTCCAGGGCAATCCAGGGATGTCCTCCCGCATTGCGCATCACCTGGATTTTCCGAATTACACGGCGGACGAACTGATCGCGATTGCCAAGCTGATGTTGGAAAAGCAGCAATACCGTTTCAGCCCAGACGCTGAAAAGGTCTTTTATCAATACCTTCTCAGGCGTATGCAGATGCCCAACTTTGCCAATGCCCGCAGTGTGCGGAATGCCCTTGATCGAGCTCGCCTGCGCCAGGCTAATCGTCTATTCGCGCAGCATAAAGACACACTCACGAAAAAGGATCTGGTCACGATTGAGGCTGAAGACATCCTGCACAGCCGTGTCTTCAGGGATAATCAGCCGGATTCCAATCAGCATACAGATCGAGAGTAGCGCGGTGATCGACATCGAGACCTCCCGCCGTATCCCCCGCTGCATGAGTACCCAGCATCCGGACAACGTCACCGTCCCCTTCTTCGCCCAAGGACCTGTGATGGAGGGGATGGACGAGATCCGGGAGGCATACTACGCCTTCTCCCATTTGGGCTGCGATGAGCAGATGTGGGATTTCGAGGGGAAGGAGGTCGATGAGTTCGTCGTCGAGAAGCTCCTGACAACCTACGAGGGCTTCTTCCGGGCGTTTCCCTTGGGACGAGAGATGTTCCTGACCTTACGAGTTCCCAACCCTGCCGTGGAAAAGGCGCAAGGCAAGATCCTTCTCGAAGTCCTGCAGGGCATCCCCAGAGCGTACGATGTGGCCCGTCTCTTCTACGGGGAGGATGTCGCCCCCATCTTCGAGATCATCTTCCCCATGACCACCTCGGCGGAGGAGCTGAACCGGGTACTCCGATACTATCAGGTCTTCATCACGGGGAAGGAGGACGCGGTTCTTACCCCCGGCGATATCTCTCTCAAAGAGTGGATTGGAGAGTTCCACCCCACCGCAATCCAGATCATCCCTTTGATCGAGGACAAGGAGTCGCTGCTTCGGGCCGATGCTATCGTCCGCGCGTACCTTCATGGCAAGGACCTCCCGTACCAGCGCGTCTTCCTGGCCCGTTCCGACCCCGCCTTGAACTACGGGAGCTTGGCGGCCAGCCTCCTGGTAAAGGTAGCCTTGAGTCGCCTTGACAAGCTGGAGCAGGAGCTGGGGATTCCCATCTATCCGATCCTTGGGTCCGGAAGCGCCCCGTTTCGGGGTAACTTTCGACCCGATACAGCAGAACGACACCTTGCCGAGCATCCAAGCGTTCAGACGTTCACGATCCAGTCGGCCTTTAAGTACGATCACCCGGCACCTGCGATTATTGGGGCCATCGAGTTCCTCAAGAGCGCACCGAGAAAGAGTGCCAAGCCGGTGGAAACGGAAGGAAAGGTCATCGATCTGATTGAGCGGATCTCCGCACGCTACCAGCGTCAAGTGAGAGCAATAGCCCCTCTGATGAATCAGATAGCCCCTGCCGTGCCCAGGCGGCGGATGCGGAAACTCCATATCGGTCTTTTCGGCTATAGCCGGAGCCTCGGCGGGATCTCGCTCCCACGGGCCATCTCCTTCTGTGCCGCCCTCTACTCCTTAGGCCTTCCGCCGGAGATCCTCGGTCTCTCCTGCCTTAGTCAGGAGGATCTGACCTTTCTGAGGGAAGTTGATCCGGGGTTCGAAGCCGACCTCCAGGATGCCCTTCGGTATCTGAATGAGGAGGCGTTTACCATTCTCCCCTCCGCTGAGGCAGAGGAGATCCGGACGACCATCCGACTTCTCCGCCTCACTTTCTCCCAGGATCAGGCCCATCGGGAGGTGACGGCGACGATTATCAAGCGGGTACGGGAGGGGAGTGTGAAGGAGTTCGGCGATCTGATCCTCCGGGCAGCCTGGATCCGAAAGTTTCTGGGCTGAGTGCCCTCGGCAGCGCCGAAGCATTCGCCTCGCTGCCGCCTCCGCGAAGGCGTTATCTGCCAGCGAGTCGCCTTCGCTTTATCTGGCTTGCGCATTTATCCTCAGTCGGCGGATTGAGGCCATCACCCGAGACACGTTGTGTGCCGGATATTCCCCCAATCTTTCTGCTCTTACCCTCCCTGCTGAAAAACAGCCATTTCTCCACAAGCCGCTCGTGGATTGCCGCAACCACGGCTCCGGTAGGATCGGGTGGGGTATACGTCCAGGGTTGGAATGTGTCGCCCAGCGGCTTGGCTGCACCATACGCAATGAGTTTACCGATGATATGGCGATGGTAGATCTCCGTTGCGCAGTCACGTATATCCACCAGCAGCGGCTTGCCTGTATAGCTGGCTTCAGAACACATGGAGACTGAATCTCCGGTAGCGACAAGCACATCACTATGAGCAAGCAACGCGGGGTAAAAATCGGGGCCGGTTTGTTGCCAGTCGAAAAAGCGGTACTCCAGGCCCGCGACTTCGTCCAGCAAGGCGGCCAGAGCTTCTTTCGGGGTTCGGCGACTATTGGTGACCACCAGGCCCCCCCGGAGCGATGTGACGACACTCGCGACCCGCCTGCCCAAGCACCGGGCATGGTCTTCGTGGAAGCCGAAGCAATAGCGGGTGTTGCCGCCCACCAGCAAGCCCACCAGGGGCCGGGCCAAGCCGGCGAACAAATCCCGGTGTCGTTGGAAAGCCTGGCTCAGCAAGCGCTCCGTCATTCTGTGCACCACGCCCACCGTGGTGACGACATTGGCGCCGCTCAACTGGGGGGAGGCGATCAGATCATACTCCTGAAGGCGTGGATCAAGTTCGTCCGGAAGGATGGAAGCCAGGTACACGTTCAGCAGCCGCCCGTGGAACACACCCTTGAGATCCGCGAAAGGGCCGATCGTGTCCTCGCCGGTGCCGCTTAACAGGATCAAAGGTCTAGGTTCGCCGTCCAGGCAGGCGTGACCGTAGCGATTTTCCAACAGGCTGGCGTACGCTCCGACGTCGCCGTTGGGCAAAGGAATCGTTTCGTAGCCGTAGCCCAGCCGCTCAGCCACGCCAAGGCGAGCGTGTAACTCGCCGGTGTAGGCGCTGTCCACGATCCAGACCATCGGCGCGTCAAAGTCCATGCTTATGCTCCCAAATCTTGGGCGATGGCCATCGCCGCCACCGCGCCGTCGGCGATGGCGGTGACCACAGAGGGATGATCGGGGTTGGCGACATCGCCGATAGCGTACACGAAAGGCAGCGAAGCGCGCTTCCAGGCATCGACCCGCACATAGCCGTCGCCATTCCTTTCCAGCCCGGTCAAGGGGCCGAGCCGGGCGAGGAATTCCGTATTCGGGGCGAAGCCGGTGCGGGCGAAAATCCGGTCAACCTCGATGCGTTCAGCCTTGGAATCGTTTCGGACCAAGGCAATGGCGATGCCGCCGGATCCCTGATGAAAGCCGGTGATGAGCGCGCCGCCGTGTTCCTGAATGCGCCCCTGCCGGATGAGTGCTTCCACTTCTTGACGCACCATGGGCTGCGCCTTGGGCCGCGAGCGGATTATCAAATGGGTGAGGGCAGTTCTGGAGGCCAGATCCTTGGCGGTGAAATGAGCGTTGTTGCCGCCGCCTATCACAGCTACCCGCTTTCCCTCAAGGACTTCCATCGGTTCGAGATGGTCCAGGGGGAAAAACGACAAGAGTCCGGATTCGTACAGCGGCAGGGCTCCAGGGATTAGGTCGAGGACGTCCGAGGCGTTAACCCGCAATCCTGTGGCGATGACGAGTGCCTGCGCAGGCAGCGATGCCGTGCGGTTTTCGCCTTCGCGCACAACCAGGCTGAAACCGGAATCTTCCGCCATAACGGAGACGAGCCGGGTACCAAGGCGGACGTCGATGGCCTCATCGAACACATGCCTGCCGTACAGCTCGGCGAGCGCCGGCCCCGTCCGTCCTGGGATGCCCAATATCCAACGGTTTATCCGGTTAATCCCTAACAATTGCCCGCCCAGCGCCGTGCCTGGCTCGATGAGGACAGGCGAAAAACCCAGATGCTTCAACCACAGCGCGCAGGACATGCCCGCCGCTCCGCCGCCCAGGATGGCGATATTTCGAGAGGAAGAAAGGACGCTATGCATGTACAGTCCGGGCTGCTGGTCGGCGTGCCATGTCGCCGAAGACGTACGTCAGACCAGCGTCGAAGAGTATTCCTCGTAGCTTCCTTTGAAATCCACAATCTTGCCGTGCTCGAAGTGCCACATCCGCGTGCCCACTTCTTCGAGCAGGTCCTGGTCGTGCGTGACCAGCAGCACGGTGCCCTCGAACTTCTGAAGCGCCACGTTCAGCGCGTTGATAGATTCCAGATCGAGATGGTTGGTGGGTTCGTCCAGGACGAGCAGGTTCGGTTTCAGCAGCATGATGCGGCAGAACAGCAGCCGAGCGATCTCGCCGCCCGAAAGTGCTTCGGTCGGTTTGTGGCCTTCTTCGCCGCTGAACAGCATCTGTCCCAGCAGCCCGTGAATATCCTGCCGTGACGCATCCAGATCAAAGCGATGCAGCCAGTTCGCCACCGTGAGCCCCTGCTCGATCTCTCCGGTGTGGTCCTGCGGAAAGTAGCCGATCGACACTCCGTGCCCCCACGTCATCTTACCGCTGTCCACATCGGAAGGGGAGGCCGGCAAGCCGGGCGCATCGGCCAGCAGTGCCTTCAGCAAGGTGGTTTTGCCGGCCCCGTTGCGGCCGACAAGCACGATCTTCTCACCCCGATGGACGATGGCACTGAAGCCGGAAATGACGGGATTGTTCTTGAAGCCCTTCGACAGGTTCTCGAACTCCAGCGCAACTTTTCCAGACGGCCGCTTCATCGAGAACTTGATGTACGGACGCTGGATGTTCGAGCGGGCCAAATCGGTCGTCCGTAGCCGTTCGACTTCCTTGCGCCGCGATGTGGCCTGGCTCGCGCGCGTGCCCGCCCCGAAACGCTGGATGAAATCCTGCAACTGCGCGATCTTCTTTCCCCGTTGCGCGTTCTCAGACTCGATCTTTGATCGAATCTGCGTCTTGGCGACCACCATGTCGTCGTAGCCGCCAGTGTAGGTGATGATCGTCTGATAGTCGATGTCGGCGATATGCGTGCAGACGTTGTTCAGGAAATGGCGGTCGTGCGAGATGACGATGAGCGTGCCGTCGTACTGGCTAAGGAGTTCCTCCAGCCAGTGAATCGAATCCAGGTCCAGGTGGTTCGTCGGCTCATCGAGCAGCAGCGCTTCCGGGTGGCCGAACAAGGCCTGCGCCAGCAGTACGCGCACCTTTTGCCCACCCTGTAATTCCGACATCTTCCAGTCGTAAATATCATCGGGGATGTCGAGCCCCTGCAGCAGCAGGGCCGCGTCGCTTTCCGCCGAGTAGCCGTCTTCGTCGCCGACAATGCCCTCGAGCTCACCGAGGCGCATGCCGGCCTCATGGGTCATTTCCGGCTGCACGTAGAGCTCGTCGCGCTCCTGAAGGGCCGCCCACAGGCGTGTGTTGCCCATGATGACGGTATCGATCACGCGAAACCGGTCGAACGCGTATTGGTCCTGGCTGAGGACGCCGAGCTTACGCGGCTTGGACACCGTGCCCACCTGCGGATCGATCTCGCCGGTGAGCAGTTTCATGAACGTCGACTTACCGGCGCCGTTGGGGCCCGTCAGGCCGTAGCGCCGTCCTGCGGAAAACGTGGTCGTGACGTCTTCGAACAGGATCTTCGAGCCGAACCGCATGCACACGCCGCTCACTGAAATCATAGCAGCGTATTATAGCAGGAATTGTGGAGATTTGCAGGGTATCGTATCGCGCCGCTGGAAGCTTCGCGAGCCCGTCACGCGCGTCCGCGTGCGATGCGGGAATCGAGCTCATCCCAGCGGGCGTAGGCGTCGTGAAGCTCGCGCGCCAGCGCCTCGAGGCGTGCGAGCGCTTGCGTGATGGAATCGGCCGGCTGACGGTAAAAGAGGGGGTCGGTGATCGAGGCGGTCAATTGCGCGTGCTCGCGTTCCAGGGCTTCGATCTGCGCCGGAAGCTGCTCGAGTTCCCTTTGCTCGCGATAGGTCGGTTTCTTCCTGGTTACTACCGTCACGGGCGGTTCCGCAGGGCGTGCCGTCCTCTCCGGCTGCGCCTTAGCTGCTATCTCCCGGGTGCCGCGCTGCCGCAGCCAGTCTTCGTATCCACCGACGTATTCCTGCACGTATCCGCCGCCTTCGAAGACGAGCGTGCTCGTGACGACGTGATCGATGAATGCGCGATCGTGGCTGACGAGCAGCAGTGTGCCCGGCCACTCGATGAGATACGATTCGAGCAATTCCAGCGTCTCGATATCGAGATCGTTCGTGGGCTCATCGAGGACGAGGACATTGGCAGGTTGTGTGAACAGGCGTGCCAGCACCAAGCGATTTCGCTCGCCGCCAGACAGCGTCTGAACCCGGGCGTACGCACGCTCAGGTGGAAACAGAAAATCGCGGAGGTATCCGTGGACGTGCTGCGTGCGGCCGTTTACCGTAACCGTGTCGTTTCCGTCGCCGACCGTGTCAAACACCGTGCGCTGGGGATCGAGCTGCTCGCGCTGCTGGTCGTAATACGCCACCTGGACGTTGGCACCGCGCTTCACGTAGCCCGTGTCGGGCGTGAGGTCGCCGATCAACAATCGAAGCAGGGTCGTCTTGCCCGAACCGTTCGGACCGATCAACCCCACACGATCGCCGCGCATCATGCGTACCGACAGATCACGGACGACGGCCTTGTCGCCGAACGATTTCGAGATGCCGACGGCCTCGAACACGAGCCGGCCAGAGCGCTCGCCGATCTCGGCCCGCAGACGCACATTACCGACCTGCGCGCGCCGTGCGGCCCGCTCTTGTCGCATGGCCATCAGCGCGCGAACCCGGCCTTCATCCCGCGTCCGCCGCGCCTTGATGCCCTGGCGAAGCCACACCTCTTCCTCGGCGAGCCGCTTGTCGAACTTGTTGTTCTGCGCGGCTTCACTCGCAAGCCATTCTTCCTTCCTGCGGAGAAAGGTCGCGTAGTCGCCCGGCCACGACGTCAGTTGGCCGCGATCCAACTCCACGATCCGTGTTGCCAGATTCTGGAGAAACATCCGATCGTGGGTGACAAACACCACCGCACCTGCGTACGTCTTGAGAAACTCTTCGAGCCAGATCATCGCGTCGATGTCGAGATGATTGGTGGGCTCGTCGAGCAGGAGGAGTTGCGGCTGGGCCACCAGCGCCCGCGCCAGCAGCACGCGCCGCCGCCAGCCTCCCGACAAGGCGTCGACGATGGCCTCGGCCGGGAGACCCAGACGATCGAGGACGGTTTCCACGCGCTGTTCGAGGCGCCAACCGTCCCGCTCTTCGAGTTCGCGCTGCAGCCTGCCAAGCTTGTCGAGCGAGATGTCGGTACCTCGTTCGGCCACCTCAACCGCCGCGTGATGGTAGGCGGCCACCAACTCGCCGAGGTTGCCCAGCCCTTCCGCGACGACGTCGAACACAGGACGGTTGGACGACAGGGGAACATCCTGCACGAGTCGCGCGACCCCAACGTCAGGCTGTCGCCACACCGAGCCGCTGTCAGGGACCTGATCTCCGCTGAGGATCTGGAGCAATGTGGATTTGCCGGTACCGTTCCGGCCGATCACGCACACACGTTCGCCGGCTTCGACCTGCAGGCTTGCATCGTCGAGCAGCGGGACGTGTCCATACGCGAGGGAGACGTGATCGAGTGTAACGAGCGCCATCGGTGAACCTGCTAATTTAGATTGAGAGAGTGAATGATTATAGACCTATTGCGTGTGTGATGCGCCGAGGCCGGCCGCACGCCCCGTCGCCCACGCCCAGAGGAAGTTGTAGCCGCCGATCGGTCCGAAGGCGTCGAGCATCTCGCCGCACAGAAACAGCCCCTTGTGAATCTTGCTTTCCATCGTCTTCGGATCGATCTCCGACAGACACACGCCACCGCCGGTGACCTCGGCGTTCCCGTATCCCTCGTCTCCAGACCACGGCAGTTCGCATCGCACGAGGATGTCGATGAGACGCAACCGCTCATCGCGGGTCAGTTGCGAGAGCGTTCGGTGAGGATCAATCCCGACCAATTCGATCAGCGCGTCGGCGAGTCGACGCGGCAACTGAGCCGCTACAGCATTCAACACCGTTCGAGAGCCGCGCGACCCGAGCGCCGATTCCCAATCCTTATCGTTCAACGACGTCCATCGTACAACGAGACGCGCGGGAGAGCCCATCTCGGCGCGTGAGCGTACGGCGACATGAGACACATCGAGCACGGCGGGTCCGCTGTAGCCGTGGTGGGTGAACAGAAATCCTCCTGTCGATGTGGACTCCAAGGTTCCTGCGCGGGCGGTCAGCGTGACCGGCAGCGAGATTCCTGAAAGTGTGGCGAACGGCGCGCCACCCGTCGTGTCCGACTTTCGTCGAACCGTTGCCGTCAGCGGAGTCAGCGCCGGGTAGGTTCGGTTGATCGTATGCCCCAGCGCCTTGACAATGCTGAGCCCAAGACCGTCGCTTCCCGTACCGGGAAAAGAGAGGCCACCCGTGGCGACAACGACGGCATCGGCCTGTAGAGAAGGTCCTCCCCGCCGTTCAATCCGCCAGCCGTTGCCGGTCGGGATGAATCCGGTAACCAACGCGCCGGTCTCGATCACAACGCCTCTGGCACGCGCGAGCGCCAGCAGCCTGTCGCGAACATCACGCGCGCTCTCGGATTGTGGAAACAGCTTCGCCGACTCCTTTTCTTCCATCAGGGGGATCCCGACTTCGCCTTCGAAGAATGCGATCTGCTCGTCCAGCGGCCAGGAGCGGAGCATCTTTCGAAGGGTGTGGGGTGAAGAATCGGTGACGAAGCACGACTCATGAACGACGGCTGGCAGGATGTTGCACCGGCCGCCCCCGCTCATGAGGATTTTGCGTCCGCCGTCCTTCGTTCGCTCGAGGAGCAGCGTCTCGGCGCTGCTGGTGGCCGCAAAGATCGCGGCCATGGTCCCCGCCGCCCCCGCTCCAATGACGACAACGCGTTTCATCGGGGCGGGTCAGGCGTCACGTCAGACCGGCGAAGCGTCAACCGCATGGCGTTGTTATCCTGCTTTTGAAATCAAGTCTCCTTCAATATATCGATGGATGACGCCGGAAATAAGCGTTTGATAAGGGATCCCCATTTCTATCGCTTTTTTTTGAATGCCCTGATAATCATGGTCATAGAGACGTATGGTAATTCGTCTGTTTTTTACTAACGTCTTTCGTGCCGTTGCCTTGATTGCCTCAATTTCCTTTCTTGTTGGAGTGGAAAGAACCATTTTCCCCTTCTCGTAGGCATTAACAATAGCTTTTTCTTCCCTGTCGTATTTCATGTGCTAGCCCTCCTGCTCGCCCTTGTAGGTCCCGGTTGCCTTTCTACTGGGAATAATCGTTTTCAAGAACACGTAGTCTTTTTCGACAACATGAGGAACAAGATAAATGTAGTCTTCTACAATGACGAAGTATATTCTTTGCCCGGGATAGTTCTTCTGATCGGGATGATCCGCAAGTCTCCATACATCACCTTGAGATAGATGAAAGACTATTTTCTCGAATGAGATATTTCTTTCTCGTTTTAATCGCTCATTCTTTTGCGGATCCCATTCATATCTCATGTCTGAAGTGTACATCATTTGTGTGTACAGATCAAGTTCGTGTCAGTTCAGTGTCACTGGGGATAACGCCGTAGTGAGGCAGGAGAACCCCATAGCACTACGGGGCGAGGTATCCCCTAACTGCTACACAACTGCATTGTGTGAGTGAAGGTTACCTGGAAGAGCCGGACTTCTGCTTCTTTTCTTGTTTCAACTTCCGTTTGGCCTTTGGATCAAGCTGGGCCTTTTTCTGCGTTTCCCTTTTGCCTTTATCCTTTTTCCCGCTGTCACCCATTGCTGTGTCTCCTTTCGTGAAAATAAGTTGCGTCGACAAACGTTGTGACTCCGCGCCCCGACGGAAGATGCGCGGCGTCGGGGGCGCGTGCCCGAGTGAACACAGGGTCAGACCTGGTCACTTGGCAGCCTCATCCGCCATCGTGTCTTGACTGAATATGTTGACCCAGTCAGCACCGCACTGTTGCCACACTGACGACACGTACATGGTGCGGACCACCTGTGGATCGGCCTTGCCGGCCGGTGTAAAGGTTGCTCTATAGGCAAGCAGCACGGTGTCCGGTGCGAATACCAGGAGTCGAGGATCCTCGATGGCGAAGCTTCCAACAACCGGGCCGTTGCGCAGTTGCGCCACATGGTCATCTTTTGAACCGAAGCCTGTTTCATAGACGCCGACAAACTGGGGATCGAGGAGACTGGAATCGGCGCTGACATCGCCATCTGCCAGCGCCTGCCAGACGCGGCGCTCAAGCGCGATGAACAGATCTATTTCTGGTGACATTTCGGGACACTCCTCAGATTGTACGGCTGCGATGCCTATCGCTCCCCTATTGGTCGCTCATTGGTTATTGTTTGTCACGCGGCTGCCTGTTGCTGATACAGGTACTCCTGGAAGCCTGCGAAGACGCGCCCGATCTCATCTGGCCTGCCCAGATCGGCTACGGCGTCGGCGATGGAGTTGTGATACTTGAGCCGCAATAGGGGAGTGAGCTTGTCCTGATCAAGTTCTTCCACCCCGACGCTGACGTAGTGTGACAGCACAAAATCGAGAAACACCTGCTGCTTGCTGTTGAAATGCGTGCTGATAACGACCTTGGCTTTTGCGGCCCGCTCTTCGCGGGTGAGCGAGGGCCGGGCATAGGCCACATGCGCCAGTACGTCGAACAGGTCGCTCTTCTCCGCATCGATGATCTTCTGCATCTCAGCCAGTTGCTCACCGCCAAAGCCCTTCTCGGCGAGACCCTGCAGGAGCTTCTTCCGCGTCTCCGGCGCGCTCCAGAGGGCGCGCAGTTCGGCCTCGTCCTTGAAGAACTCCGGCAGCCTTCCGTACAGCATCTCCATGAACTGCCGCGCGGACATGGGCGTGCCGTCGGGATGCCAGAAGGTCGTGCACATCATGTGCTGGATGGTGCGCGCCTTGCCGTCGGCGAGTTTCACCTTGATCTTCTGGCGTTTTCGGTACTCCGACGTTGGCTGATCCACCTGCTCAGGCGGACTCGGTGGACATGCCTCATACCTGTGTTCCTTCGACTCCGGTTCGATCGGTTCGCCGTCCCATTCGAGATCGCTGAAGTGATGATGCGCCTTCACGAAGTCGTAGATCGTGAAGTAATCCTTGCCGTCATAGAGCCGCGTGCCGCGTCCGATGATCTGCTTGAACTCGATCATCGAATTGATCGGTCGCATCAAGACGATATTGCGGATGTTGCGAGCGTCCACGCCGGTGGACAGTTTCTGCGAGGTCGTCAGGATCGTGGGGATCGTCTTCTCGTTGTCCTGGAATTCGCGCAGGTGCTGATCGCCAAGATCACCGTCGTTCGCTGTGACCCGCTGGCAATAGTTCGGGTCTGTGCTCGTCTTCATCTGATTGACGAGGTCGCGGACGGCCAGCGCGTGATCCTGTGTGGCGCAGAACACCAGCACCTTCTCCTTCTGGTTGATCTGATCCATGAACAGCTTGACGCGGTGGGCTTCGCGTTCCTTGATCTCGATGATCTTGTTGAAGTCGGTCTCCGTGTAGCGCTTCCCGGTTTCGACCTCGCCCTCGATCAGCGTGTCGTCTGGCGTATAGACATACTCGTCGAGCGTCGTGGAAATCTGCTTCACCTTGAACGGCGTGAGAAACCCGTCGTTGATGCCTTCCTTGAGCGAGTAGATGTAGACCGGCTCGCCGAAGTAGGCGTAAGTGTCCACGTTATCCTTGCGCTTGGGCGTAGCGGTGAGGCCGAGTTGCACCGCCGGAGCAAAGTATTCGAGGATGCCGCGCCAGTTGCTCTCGTCGTTCGCGCCGCCGCGATGACACTCGTCGATGACGATGAAGTCGAAGAAGTCCGGCGGGTATTCGCCGAAATAGGGCGACGGGTGGCCGTCCTTCGGCGGGCCGCTCATGAACGTCTGGAAGATGGTGAAGAACAGACTGCCGTTCTTCGGTACCTTTCCCTTCTTGCGGATGTCCTCGGGCGCGATCCGCACCATTGCATCCTCAGGGAAGGCGGAAAAGGCGTTATAGGCTTGATTGGCGAGGATATTGCGGTCGGCGAGGAAGAGGATGCGCGGGCGGCGCGAAGGTTCGCGGCTCAGGTTCCAGCGGCTGTGGAACAGCTTCCACGCGATCTGAAACGCGATGAACGTCTTGCCCGTGCCGGTGGCGAGCGTAAGCAGGATACGCTGCCGGTTTTCCGCGATAGCCTCCATCGCCCGCTCGACAGCGATGTCCTGGTAGTAGCGGCTGGGGTGCGAGCCGCCCTTGTCCTCGAACGGCACGGCGGCGAAGCGGTCACGCCACGCGTTCTTTTCGGCGAAGGTCATCATCCAGAGTTCGCCCGGAGTAGGATAGTGCCGTACCTCGCCTTCTTTGCCGGTCTGCATGTCGATGCCGTAGATACCTTGGCCATTAGTGGCATAGGTGAAGCGGATGGCCATCCTGCCGGCATAGCTCTTCGCCTGACCTACGCCCTCGGTCAGCTCTTCGTCCCACGCTTTGGCTTCGACCACGGCCAGCTTGTGGTTGCGATAGACCAGCACGTAGTCGGCAATCTCCGGCTTGCTGCGCCGCCCGTGGCCTTCGAGACGGCCTTGCGTGATGCGGTACTCGCGCAGGATCTTACTCGCCTCGACGACACCCCAGCCCGCCGCCTTCAGCGCGGGGTCGATGTACTCGGCTCTGGTCTCGGCTTCGTTCACGCTCTTTAATGGATAATGGACAGTTGACAATGGACAACGGTCATTTACCCACCCCCTGTTTTGTGGATTTGATAATGCCTGTGAGCAGTTTCATGAGTTCGACGATGCCGGAGTGGATCGACGCAAAGGCCGCCAGGTCGAGGTATTTCGTTTCGTGCAGCAGTTCCAGCCAATATTCGGTTTCGTTGGCTTCCTTCAAGGCAATGGCCATTTTGTGAACGAAGTCCGGTTTGCTTTCCGCCTGCTCTGCCTCGCGCACCAACGCCCCAATCGCCGTCCCCGAACGCAGTAACTGTTTGGAAAGAACATACTCCTTCTTCTCCGCAGTCAGGTGCTTGTAGAGGTTGACGACCCGCACCGCAAAATCAAACGACTTCGATTGAATCGCCCCGCCCTTCATTATCCATTTTCCATTGTCAATTATCCATTGCTCACAGCTCTCCAGTGAAGGCCTGGTGCAGCAGCGACTTCTTCAGCGCCTCCAGCGCGGCGAGCTTGCGCTCATAGACGGAGGCGAGGCGTTGGGTTTCTTCGCGGAGCGAATCTAGCGCCGCGACGATCTTCCTCTGTTCTGACAGCGGCGGCGTTGGCACAAGAAGCTGAGAGAAGAAGCCAAGACTCAAATTAGCCCTCGCATTATCGACCTCGTTGTCATGCAGGACTCCCTTGAAAACAGGTGAGTTTAGCAAGTAGGTCAAGAAGAAGTTATTGAGTACCTCGGATTCGCAGCGAATGAGGCACACAGCCTGGTTGATGTTTGCCACGTCGTCCCTATCAAAGACTGCGGTACGCCCTATGGATGCGCCGACAATGTTGGTCAACACGTCACCCGCCCTAAGAATCGACTTCTTGTCTTTTGTGTTGAATTTCTCTTCCACGTACTTCGGCTGCTCCAGCAGGATCTGATATTCGCCGACGTTCTCACTCGTAACGAACAAGATGCCGGGTGTATCGATGTAAGCGATTCCTTGCCATTTAGGAGAAGACCCCTTCGTGATTCGTTCGCACATTTCTCCAAGGCTCCTCTCCACCCACCCTTTGCCGCGCTGGGTGAAGACGGATTGGAGGTGACTTTCGAAGAGGGCGCGGGCGTTTTGGAGATTCTTTTCGGCGTTGGCTTTCGCGGTGGCGATGCCCTCAAACGCCTCGTCGAGGATACCGACGATCCGCCGCTGTTCGGGGAGCGGGGGGACGACAACCGGAAACTCAGTTATGTCGCGCTGATACAGATGTGGAGTCGTCGCACCATTAAGCCGAGAGTTGACGATCTTCTGAAAATACGGGCTGGACAAACAGCGATAGAGGAACTTGGGGAGGATCGAATCTCCGCTTCGAATGAGTAAGAGCGATGAATTGATCGTTGTTCGATCTGGAAGTTCCCCGACGATGCCGACTTTCCCGATACCAGCCCCGTCCTTGCAAATGAGGACGTCGCCCTCTTGGATCATTATCTCGGGACTCTCGACATACCGCTCTTCGCTGATGTGAAATGCATCCCTGAAGTCGATGTAGTCGCCATAATTGAGCGAGTGGACCGAAAGAAACAGCGGCCCACTCTCCGTGTATTCCTTGGCAGTTAGTCCCCGCCAACCGATTCTGCCCTTCAGGTCGGCCAGTTCACCAAGCTGCTTCTTCTGCCACCCGTTTTTCATAGCAGCGCCAGATATTCAATTGACAATGGACAATTGAAAACGGACAACGAAAAAGCCGCAAAGACTATCCTTTGTTCATTGTCCGATGTCCATTGTCCCTTATCCATTGTCAATTATCCCTTGGATCGCAAGAAGCACCTCCGCGCTCTCGGCGTCCAACGCGGTAATCTCATCCATGATCTCCTGCGGGCTGCGATGGCCGACTACCTCGCCGCCATTAGGGTTCTTCACGGAGAGGTCGAACCCTTCGACTTCGCTCAGGGCATGGGTATCAACAGACCAGCTCTTGGGCGAGTCGGCGAACGACTTTTGCAGCTTCACGAACTCGGCGAGATCGTCGTCGTTAAGCGGGTTGGTCTTACCGAGATTGCGGCCGGGGTCGAGCTGGTAGAACCAGACCTTGCGCGTGGGGGCGCCTTTCTCGAAGAACAGCACCACGGTCTTCACGCCCGCGCCCTGGAACGTACCGCCGGGGCAGTCGAGCACGGTGTGCAGGTTGCAGCTTTCCAGCAGCAACTTGCGCAGGCTCACCGAGGCGTTGTCGGTGTTGGAGAGGAAGGTGTTCTTAATGACGATGCCGGCGCGGCCACCGGCTTTGAGGATTTTGATGTAATGCTGGAGGAAGAGGTAGGCGGTCTCTCCCGTGCGGATGGGGAAGTTCTGCTGGACCTCCTTGCGCTCCTTGCCGCCGAAGGGCGGATTGGTCTCGACGATGTCGTACCGGTCTTTTTCCTGAATGTCCGCCAGGTTTTCGGTGAGGGTGTTGGTGTGGATGATGTTGGGGGCGTCGATGCCATGCAGGATCATGTTCATGATGCCGATGACGTAGGCGAGGGACTTCTTTTCCTTGCCGTAAAAGGTGCGGGTCTGGAGAAAGCGATCCTGCGCGACGGTGCGATTAGGATAGGTTGTCCTCAGGTAGTCGAACGTCTCGCAGTGGAAGCCCGCAGAGCCGAGCGCGCCGTCGTAGATGCTTTCGCCAAGTTTCGGTTGCACGACCTGAATAATGGCCCGGACGAGCGGGCGGGGCGTGTAATACTCGCCGCCGTTGCGCCCGGCGTTGCCCATATTCTTGATCTTGGCTTCGTAGAGGTGCGACAGCTCGTGCTTCTCGGCCTGCGAGCGGAAGCGCAGTTCGTCAATGTGGTCGATGATCTCGCGCAGGTTATAGCCGCTGGATATCTTGTTCTTGATCTCGCCGAAGATCTCACCGATCTTGTATTCGATGGTGTTCGACCCGCCGGCCTTCTGTTTGAAGCCGTGCAGGTACGGGAAGAGCTTCTGATTGACGAAATCGCGCAGGTCGTCGCCGGTCAGGGCGGCGTTATGGTCGAGCTTGCCGTCCTTGCCCTTGGGCGCGGCCCAGGTTTCCCAGCGGTACGGCTTATCGAGGATGTAGCTGTACTTCTTCCTCTCCAGCGCGGCTTCATCGGCGCGGTCCTGTTCGAGTCCGTCAAGGTATTTCAGGAACAGCAGCCAGGACGTCTGCTCGGTGTAGTCGAGCTCCGTCGTGCATCCCGCCTCTTTCCGGAGGATGTCGTCGATGTTCTTGAAGGCTTGTTCAAACACAGGCACCTATCCTCTAGCCGTCATTGTCGTGTTCTGGTCGGAAAATGGGGTCTGACCCCATTTCTCAGTCAGTCGTGGCATGAAACTTCTCTTTTTCTCGCTGTCCTAGTATCAGACCGAGGGGCGCGATGGAAAATATAACGGATCAAAGACTATCCGGCGACCTGCCGGCAGCTCTTACCGCTTGTTAGGCAGCTACCCCGGCGGAGACCAGTCGGCCGGGTTCTCGCTGTTGATACGAATCGGTGGCGCATCGAAGATTGCCCACATGACCTTGAATGCACTGTGCAGTGACCGCCTGGCGAAGTTGGCCATTGACTCGACGTCCTCAGCCTGTACACGCGTTCCCGTCTGGATGGTCGCCATGCCATTGCCCGTGGGAACGATGCGCACGTATTGGCCCGGCAGGCTGGCGTGGGTCTCACCTGAGAAGTAACCGTAAGCCTGGTCGTAGCCTGTAACATCACCCGCCGCGGCCAACTTCTTGTTTGTAAGACCGCTCCAAGTGTGCGGCCGGCGCGAGGCGCGGCCTCGAGCCTCGGCTACCAGGCGGCCTGGCATCCGGGCCAGTATGCCGGACAGCTCGTTCACGAGCTCGGGCTGTTGGGCAAAATGCTCGCACTGCTTGATGTATGAATAGGCGAGAAAGATGAGCGATTCGTCCTGTGCGCGTGGGTGCTTGGCAAGATACCCGATCGTCGCCAGCGCATCGAACTGAGCGCGGATGAGGGGCACCGCTGGAGTGTAGAACTCGTGCTCAAGCAATAGGGCAATAGCGCCCGCCAGGTCCCATATCCTCCACGCCAAGTCGGCTATGACGAGATAGCGGGTGTGGCGATCCAAATCGGTCGTGTCTCCGAGTGGCGCGAGAGCCGCCTTGTTGGTCTCCAGGATACGGCGGTACTCGATTAAGTCGTGACTTAGCCACTGCAACTCTGTCCGGTCGCTCATTCGGATAGCTGCTTAACACCGGTAGTTATAGCAGCCGCAGGGCGAGCATCGCGAGCCAGCGGTCTGCTGCACGGCCTGGTTCGGCCAGTCTGAGTGGTTAGTATTGTGCTTTGCATTGCGGGCATGTGTAGGACGCGAAGGTCCGGAACGGCCCGGACAGGGCCGTCAGCGGCATGACCTTCTGTTCGCTCTCGAAGCAGCGAGGGCAGTATGGGCCCTTTTCGGTCTCACCGTCACGCACGAAGTACACGTTTTCTCGGTGCATGATGCGATCACGAAGATCCTGCGCCGTCTCGAGTTCCGCGATGCGCCGTTTCTGCGCCAGGATCTCTTCCTGGGCTTCGACCACGCCGAGACGGGCGTTGGCTAGCGCATCGGCCAACTCGGCAACCTTGAATTTGAGCTCCGCCTTCTCGAAGCTCGCGTCAGCAGACCTGAAGGCTTTGACGATGTCGGTCGCTACCTTCAGCGCCTGCAGCGCATCCAGAATCGACCTTGGATCAGTCATATGAATCCCTCACTCGCCCTGCCGCCGAACTACTGCGCCTACTGACCGGCAGAGTATGCGGATACCGCGCGCAGGATATGCCCGCCGTTCCGTCGCCAAGAATGGCGATGTTTCGGGAGGAAGAACGGTTCGCTTCAGGCTTGGGCGTCGCAGCGTCATGACCTTGGTGTTCGGTAAAGGGCTCGTCGCGCGCGTGCATGGCCTGTCCGCTTGCCGCGGGTCCGTGTCTGACGCGCGGGTTAGGCTGGTCCACCTGGAGTTGCTTATGGCAGTACTTGAATGGTGACACTGCCACCCTCCACCACGTGCATGCGCACGTCATGACCGTAGAGCAAAGCCATACCCACGAGCGGGTCTGTCTCGGCGGCTTCGACCAGAATATTTCGCGGTACCCCATCCCATAGGATGGCTGCCGCAAAGATATCGCATTGGTCTTCGGTGCCGTTGGCAAGGATCACGAGGCCACGGGTCCGCCACGGCAGTCCAAGAGCAGCGATGACGGCAGGAGGGAGCGTCAGAGAACCATTAAACCCCGTATCGAGAATTGCCTCGATCTCCTGGTCCTGCCCATCGGCTGCTTGCAGGGGCAGGCGGATCGTCGCTTCACGATGCGCGTTCACCACGCCGGTGATCATAGGGCCTCGCGCACCGGACGTCCTCCGATGCGGTAGGCCGCACGATGCCCAACTCGGAGCAGCCAGATTTGCGCGGTGGGGGAACGGGCCAGCAGGCGTTCAGTCGCTGTATAGTCATCCCTGTCTATCTCATATGTGCCCGTCTCGATATCAATGGCTACGAACTTCCCCTGGTCGCTGGCCTTGATGTGAGGGCAAATATCGCGTTCGTAGATTGCCTGCCCCCGCCGAGCAAAGTCTTCTTTGCTGTAACGTGGTTTCAATGCCGTCATTGTCTTTCACCTCCTCGCACCATGGGTCCACTGGCCATGTCACAATCGCGTCATCGAAAGGCTTCCCTGATATCAGCGAGAGTGTACGGCGTTTCTTCCTCCTCCATCCCCCTTATGGCCGAGTCCAGGGAAAACGCCGACCACGCGACTTCGTCCTTCCGTACAGTGTGTTCCTGTCGGCGAGATTGGAGAAACTCTACGAAATCCAGCACTTCCCGCTGAGCAGATGCAGGCAGCGACTTCAGGCGTTGGACAATGGTCTCAGTTGTTGTCATGACAATCACCTCGCATGATTACAATACCACTGGGGCCGTGGTCTCCCAAAGGCCGAACGTCGATGCGGCAATCGCTTCCCAAGTCACATTCGATTCACACACTTGTCAACCATATCCCCAACGCAGGTGTCGCGTACTATACGGGTCGGCATCGTTCCATGATAGCTGCGAGGGGCTGAGCCCCTATGTCAGCGCATCCGCTGGGCTACGCATCCCTTTTCTACCCCGATTCAGGACGCGTGGAACATGGGGTCTGACCCCATTTCGAGGGGCACGATGGAGAATATAACATCCAAACTCAGAGGCGCGCAGGCTTCTGGCGCGTCCTCTGGAGCACATCATTAGGCTTTCTCTTGTCTCGTCTAATGTTACGACCCCCGTTCGGTCCGCAAGGGGGCATGGTTCAGTTTGGTCATCCGCTTTGCTTCGTACATGACGGCGTCCGCATGCTTAAGAAGCTGTCCGGGTTGCTCCCCATCGTCGGGAAATATGGCGATGCCCAGGCTGGCACGAAGTGGATATGGCTTGCCGCGTAGCTCGAACGGCTGATTCAAGGCGTCTTGAAGCTTATCGGCCACGGCGCGGGCATCGGCTGCATCCCGTAAGTTTGTTATGAGAACGACGAACTCATCTCCCCCAACTCGGGCCACCGTGTCCATATCGCGGGTATGTTCCTGAAGCCGCAATGCCACCTCTTTGAGGACGGAATCGCCTACTTCGTGACCCAGTTCGTCATTCACCGCCTTAAATCCATCGAGGTCAAGGTACAAGATCCCGACGCGGTGGCCGTAACGACGAGTCAATCCCAAAATTAGTTGAACTATGCGAAGCCAGCTCCCGGTCATGAGATCACGCCACCTGCTGTTCGGTCAGTCGTGCCTGTGCACCGAGTTCATGCTGCATGGCCTGTCGGAGTACGGGCAGCGCGCGAAATCC
>JAGWQH010000017.1 GCA_028870115.1 Candidatus Methylomirabilota bacterium | reverse complement strand
CCGCCGCCGAGGGTGCCTCCTTGCATGGCGAAATTGAGATCAATCGCCGACAGACTCAAAGCCAGACGGAGGAGGGACCCGATCGGTTCAGCAGAGTCTGAGACGCCCAGGTACCCTTGGCCCTTGGCGGCAAGCGCGATGAGAAGGGCGTACAGGGCGAGGGTGTAGACGCGTGAAAAGGCGGTATTTGGCCGCCTTATGGAAGATATGCCATCCTTAGTTGGTTGGCGGGCGGGGGAACTTGCTGCAGGGCTATCGATCAGAGGCCACGCCGCACTAGATAGGTACGCCATACGGCGAGCTTCACGGGATCAGTTCTTGCACCTCCACATCGATCCCGCAATACTCACAGTACACTGACTTCTCTTCCTCACCGGACAGTTCGAATGAGCTCATGCCGCAGTAGGGGCAGAAGCGGGCCTCTTTCCTTTTGTTCTCTTTGTTCTCTGTAGTCGCCATCTGACTTCTTCGATGAATCGGAATCGGGCTCGTGAGCGTGTCCGCGGACCAAAGTGAGTTACGATTGCTCTCTCAGGCATTGCCCTTCTATAACACTGCTGTCTACAATCCGTCAAGGCCGACGATCAGGTCGCGTTGACAACTGGAAATGCCATGCCTATGATTAGGGGGACTGAGGATCTTTGGCGAAGGAGGACCTATGGCCTTTATGCGATTTGATAAGTTCACGTTTAAGGCGCAGGAGGCGATCCAGCAGGCCCAAAAGCTGGCCGAGGAACGGGAGCATCAGGCGATTGACGTTGAGCACCTGTTGCTGGCGCTGGTCGGCCAGGCGGAAGGAGTGGTCCAGCCGATCCTGAGAAAGATGGGGGCCAACCCAGGCCAGGTTGCCTCACGACTCACAGAGGAGCTTGGGCGACTTCCCAGAGTCTCCGGCTTGCCACAAGGCCAGGTCCACATCACGCCGCGCCTTGAAAAGGTGCTGAGTGCGGCGCTGTCCGAGGCGGAACGCCTCAAGGACGAGTATGTCAGCACCGAGCATCTGCTCCTGGCGATCTCCGACGCGGGCGGCGGCGGTGTCGGGAAGGTCTTTCGCGAAGCTGGGATTACAAAGGACAGAATCTACGCGGCCTTGCAGGAGGTCCGCGGTAGTCAGCGCGTGACCGACCAGGCCCCGGAGGAGAAGTACCAGGCGCTGGAACGGTACGCCCGCGATCTGACCGATCTGGCCAGAAAGGGGAAGTTGGACCCGGTCATCGGTCGGGACGATGAGATCCGCCGGGTGGTCCAGGTCCTGGCGCGCCGGACCAAGAACAACCCGGTCCTGATCGGCGAGCCGGGGGTGG
>JAGWQH010000016.1 GCA_028870115.1 Candidatus Methylomirabilota bacterium | reverse complement strand
TGCGCCGGCAACCTGTCGCAGGCGGCGGCTCAGCTCGGCATCTCCCGCAGCACGCTGTACCGCAAGCTGGAGCAGTTTGGGCTGAAACGGCAGATCCAGATTGACTCACCGTGAGACAGGTGTCGTCGGACAGGTGTTGCAGAGTGGGACGGACAGAGTGTAGAACGATTATTGTTCGCACCAGACCGGTCAGCCTGTACAGTTTAATGCTAGTGGATCAATGGAGCTTCACCACCGAAAGAGCGATCACATCTTACTAAGGGGGGAATAGTGAAAATCTTGGGGACTTATATGAGCAAAGCAGGCTGGACCGTACTCGCACTGTTGTTAACGTCGCTGGTCTCGCCCTTCTTAGGGAACGCGGAGGGACAGACGCATAGTGAATTAAACCAACTCAAACAGGAATTACAAATGTTACGGGAGGAAGTTCAAACCAAGAATAACGCAATCAAACGGATGCAGGAGCGTCTGGAGGCACTCGAAACGAAGATACAGGCGGAAATTCCGCGCCCCGTGGAAGAAAAAATGACAGCCCTGAAGGAAGAGATGAAGACGGAGATAGCCGCAAGAGCAGAGACCCCTAAGCTGTGGGGCGGTCAGGTGTTCTTCAAGGGTGGCTACCTCCGCATGGATTCACCGCGCCGTAACTCACTATTGACGGTTCAGGACGACCCGAATAAAAAGAGCGGTTGGCAGGTTGGAGGCGGACTGGATCTCCCCTTGATGAAGATCTTCAACAACCCCCTTCTTGGAGAGATAATGGTCGAGTATGTCCAGTCCCAGCACACCACCGGCGATTCGCCTGCCCAAGTGGAACCAGGAGCCCCCGGGAAGCAACTCGCGGTGGGAAGGGGACTGGAAAACATCCTGACTGTCGCTATCGCCCCCAAATATCGAATCGATACCCTGGGCTCGATTTGGCCCTCGTTGGCCTCGATCAGGCCCTGGATTATTCCCGTTGGCCTCACCTTTAACGTGAACACCCCGGTATCAAAGGCCGTCACGAATATCAGCGTTGGTGGGACCACCGGAGCAGGAATTGAGCGACTGTTCTGGAACAATCGGCTTAGCCTCGGTGTGGACTTCCGCTACTACTGGGGTCCTGACATCCCGGACGAACGACTCAGCCACTTCACTACTGGGGGTTATGTCGGAATCAATTTCTAGCGGAACAGTTGTTCCTCCAATTGAGACGGAGAACGATGCAACATGGCATAGACATTGGGAGTGAAGGGGGAGACACCTACGGGGCTGTCTCCCCCTTCTCGCAGCCTAACAGTCACTCATCAGCTTGGTCGTTGGCAGCCTTTCACCAGGCATTCGAGTCTGGTGAGCTGACTCCCCGGAACGGCACCTCTATGCAACGGGCCCGAAAAGAGGAAGGGGGCGAGAGCTGGTAAAGCGGATGGTTATTATTCTGCTTACGCTTGTGATTTTTATCACCATTTCCGGATTAGCTTTCTTTCGTTCGCGGAAGAAAGCGCCTGCGCAGCCTGTCGATTTCAGTCACAAGATCCACGCCGGGGACTATCAGATCCGTTGTTTGTACTGCCACGCCAATGCCCGCCGGTCCCGTGTTGCGGGGATCCCATCCGTTCAACTCTGCATGGGATGCCACAAGATTACCGCTGCCGATAAGCCTGACGTCCGGAAGCTCAAGGGGTATTGGGATCGGCAGGAGCCGATCCCCTGGGTGAAGATTTTCGGCCAGCCGGATTTTGTGGCGTTCTCGCATGTGGCGCACGTCCGGGCTCACGTTGCCTGTGAGGATTGCCACGGCCCGATTGGGAAGATGGATCGCGTCTACAGAGCAGTGGACCTGACGATGGATCGATGTCTGGGCTGCCATCGCGACCGGCAGACGAGCATCGACTGTGTGACGTGTCATAAGTAAGGCAGCTATCAGCGGTCAGCGATGAGCAAAAAGACCGGAAAAAAGAGTGAATAGACGCAACTTCTTCAAGCTGCTCGGGATCGGCGGGGCGGCGACCCTCACGGGCTGCTCCAGTCAGGCCCCTGAGAGGCTGATCCCATATCTGATTCCCGTGGAGGAGATCATCCCGGGCCAGGCCACGTGGTATGCCACTGTCTGCCGGGAATGTCCTGCCGGATGCGGGATGCTTGTCAAGACCCTGGAGGGGCGCGCCGTAAAGGTCGAAGGGAACCCGGATCATCCGGTGAACAGAGGTCGGCTCTGTGCCCGTGGCCAGGCCTCGCTGCAGGGACTGTACAACCCGGATCGGATCAGACAGCCGCTTCTGAGAGATACGTCAGGCCGGTTCAAGCCACTAAGCTGGGAGGAAGCCGAGAAGTGGCTGATAGCGCGTCTGGAGGAGCTACGTAAGCAAGGGCGGGAGATCGCCTGGCTTACCCCACACCTGACTGGAGCATTGGATCAACTGATCGACCGGTGGCTGCGGACGTTTGGCTCACAGCGACGACTACGGTATGAGCCGTTCGCCTACGAGGCGATCAAGACTGCCAACAGGCTCATGTTCGGGCTCGAAGCGATCCCAACGTACGATCTCCAATCTTCACAGCTCATCTTCTCATTCGGATCGGACTTTCTGGAAACCTGGATCTCTCCTGTAATGTACGCCGGAGAATTCGCCGCCATGCGAAGATATCGGAACGGCCGCATGGGACGCTTCATCTTTATTGGACCTAGGCTCTCCCTGACGGCAGTCAACGCCGACCGATGGGTCTCGGTCCCTCCCGGCAGTGAAGGGATGATGGCGTTAGGGATGGTTCGCGTCATCATCACTGAAGGACTCACCAGGAGGGTGCCGAAGGGCGAGATTGAGCGGATCAAGAGTCTGGTTGACCGTTACACATCACACCTGGTGTCGCAGGCTACAGGGGTCACGCCGGAGGATCTTAAAGATCTCGCCAGGTTGTTTGCCGCGGCTAATCCCGGGCTCGCCCTGGGTGGCGGGGTGGCTACAGGCGGTCAGCAAGCCACCGCAACAGTCGCAGCCGTGAACCTCTTAAACTACGTGGCCGGCAATCTGGACCGAACCGTCCGCTTCGGCCCCCTGTCCAGTCTGAGCAGACTGTCCCCTCATCGGAAGTTGGTTGCTCTGATCCAGGCCATGAACGCTGGCGAGATCGCCGCCCTCTTCTTCTCCGAGGTCAACCCCGTCTTCTCGCTCCCCAGGTCGGCAGGTTTCGAGCAGGCGCTGGACAAGGTGCCGCTGGTTGTCAGTTGCTCCAGCTTCATGGATGAGACGACGGCGCAGGCCACACTGGTCCTTCCGACTCATACCCCTCTCGAAAGCTGGGGGGACGATGAGCCCTGGGAAGGCCTACATGGCCTGATGCAGCCTGCTATGGAACCGATCTTCGAGACGAGATCGCTTGGCGACCTCTTGCTGTCGCTGGCGAAGCGATCGGGCAGCTTGCAGGCCATGCCCTTCGCAGAAGAAAACTTCTACGAAGTTCTCCGAATTCGGTGGCGAGAGATTCATCGACAGGTCAGTCCACACACCGAATTTGAGACGTTCTGGAGCGAGGCACTTCAGCGTGGAGGAGTCTTTCAAGAGGTGCGCCCACGATCTGTCAACCTGCATGTCGGGGCGTTACCGGAAGCATTAAGAGGGCTTCAGGAGTTCGACCAGAAGCCTGATACACTGATCCTCCTGCCTTACCCCTCGTTTAATCATTTTGATGGCCGCGGAGCGAACAGACCATGGCTCCAGGAACTCCCTGATCCCATGACCCAGCTCACCTGGGACAGTTGGCTCGAAATCCATCCCCAGGACGCACAGCGCCTGGCGGTCAGCGAGGGCGACCTTCTCAGGGTCAGGTCCGCTTACGGAGAGATCGAGATTCCCGCTCACCTCTATGCCGGGGTAAGACGAGGCATAGTGGCCGCCCCGATCGGTCAGGGCCACACCGCCTATGGCCGATACGCCAATCCCAATGATCCCAACGCCAACAGATTCGGCGACAAGAGAAGAGGCGGCAACCCGTTTGCGCTGCTTGCTACTGAGCCGGAGTCGGGCTCTGGCGGCCTGCTGCTTTCTACCCCAGTGACCCTCACCAACACCGGGACGAAATATCCCCTGGCGTCGGTTTCTGGGAGCGCCCGGCAATACGATCGGGGGATTGCCCAGGCCGTAGCCTTGGAGAAGATGGCAGAGGGGCCGGAGGAGGATGAACCCGAACGCGAAGAGGCACACCACGTTCGCCAGATGTACCCGCCCCATGAACACCCCACCCACCGATGGGGCATGGCCATCGATCTGAATGCATGCATCGGCTGCTCCGCCTGCGTCGTAGCCTGCTATGCGGAAAACAATATCTCTGTGGTCGGCAAGGAGCAGGTGGTCAAGGGTCGGGAGATGTCGTGGATCCGGATCGAGCGATTTGAAGAGGGTCCTTCAGATCAGCCTGAGATTCGGTTTATTCCGATGCTTTGCCAGCATTGCGATAACGCCCCTTGTGAGCCAGTCTGCCCCGTCTATGCCACGCTGCACAACCCTGAAGGGTTGAACATCCAGGTCTACAACCGCTGTGTTGGAACCCGATACTGCTCCAACAACTGTCCATACAAGGTCCGCCGGTTCAATTGGTTCACCTATCCATGGCCGGAGCCGCTCCACCTCCAACTCAATCCTGACGTCACCGTCCGCGAAACCGGCGTGATGGAAAAGTGCTCTTTTTGTATACAGCGGATCACCGCTGGGAAGGCCAGAGCAAAAGATGAAGGGCGGCCGATCAGGGATGGCGAGATCGTGCCGGCCTGCGCTCAAACCTGTCCCACAAGGGCAATAGTATTTGGCGATCTGAAGGACCTGACCAGCGAGGTGTCACGATTCGGCCACAGCCCGCGCCGTTACAGGGTCTTCGAGCACCTGAACACGCAACCGGCGATTACCTATCTGAAGAAGATCATCTCTCATCCAGAGCAGAGCTGAAGATGGCCGACTACAAGCTCAGCTATAGCAGAGTCGATCAGGATCTACTGAAGACGATGGAGGCGCCGGGGCGAACCTGGTACATCCTCCTGACTGTCGCCATCGCATTGGTGGCGCTGGGCGGCTTCGCCTTTAGCCGCCAGATCCGGTATGGGATGGGGGTCTGGGGCCTCACGCACCCGACGATGTGGGCGATCGACATCACCAACTTCGTCTTCTGGGTCGGCATCGCCCACTCCGGGACGCTCATCTCGGCCATCCTGTTTCTCTTCCGGGTCCGTTGGCGGGCCTCAATCTACAGGGCAGCGGAAGCGGTGACGGTCTTTGCATTGATGACCGCGGCCCTCTTTCCGATCATTCACCTGGGACGTCCATGGTACGTTTACTGGCTGCTGCCTTACCCGCAAGTGGGTGGGCTGTGGCCCAACTTCCGTTCTCCGCTCATTTGGGACGTCTTCGCCGTTCTCACCTACATGCTGGTCAGTATGGTCTTTTTCTTCACCGGCCTGGTTCCTGACCTGGCGGTCGTTCGGGACCAGTCGCGCGGCTGGCGTCGCCGCCTGTATGGCTTCCTGGCCCAAGGCTGGCAGGGAACCGACCGCCAGTGGCGGCATTACACCAGCGCCTACCTGTTCCTGGCCGCCCTGGCTACACCCCTTGTCATCTCGGTCCACAGCGTCGTCTCGTGGGACTTCGCCATGTCGATGGTCCCCGGCTGGCACTCGACCATCTTCGCGCCGTACTTCGTGGCAGGCGCAATCCATTCAGGTCTCGCGATGGTGATCACCCTCCTGATCCTGCTCCGGCGGACCTTCCGCCTCGACGCCTACCTCACGCAGACCCACCTGGAGAATCTGGCGAAGCTCATCGTCCTGACCGGCCTCATTGTCGGCTACTCCTATGCGACCGAGTATTTCATCGCCTGGTACAGCGCCAACACATTCGAGTGGGAGACCTTCCGATACCGGGCGCTGGGCGATTACGCCTGGGGCTTCTGGATCATGATCGTCTTCAACTCCTTGGTCCCCCTCCTCTTCTTCGTAAAGAAGATCAGGACGAGCACCCCGTGGCTGCTTACGATCTCGCTCCTCATCAACGTGGGGATGTGGCTCGAACGATTCATCATCATCGTAACCTCGCTGGCGCGCGACTACGATCCGTACACCTGGGGCCTCTACCGACCGACCTGGGTCGACCTTAGCATCACGGCAGGGAGCTTCGGGTGGTTCTTCCTCTGGTTTCTCCTGTTTGCGAAACTACTGCCGGTCGTTTCCATCGTGGAGGTGAAGGAGCAGCTTCCGCCGCCTGTGATGGAGGAGGCAGGAAGCCGGAGGCCGGAAGCAGGAAAAGGGGAGGAGGCCATCCGATGAGTGGCCGAGCCATCGGCGTGGTGGGGCATTTCGATCAGCTCGATCGTTTTCTCGCAGCCATCCACGAGTTGCGCGCCTCAGGCTTCGATAACCTCCGGGTCGCGTCCCCTGTCCCCCGCCATGAGATCGATGAGGCGTTGGGTCGACGGGAGAGTCCGGTACGGGTGTTTACCCTCGTTGGTGCGATCATTGGCGCGATCTTCGGGCTGGGCTTGACTATCAACACCTCTCTCGGCTATCCGCACATCACTGGAGGCAAGCCGATCGTGTCGATGCCCGCGTTCATCGTCATCGCCTTCGAGCTGACCATTCTCTTCGGAGCAATCGGAACACTGCTGGGATTGTTGGTCAATGCCCGCTTCCCCCGACTACACATCGGGCCCGCGTTTCACCCTCGCTTCTGCCAGGATCAGTTCGGCCTCTTCGTCTTCTGTGCGCCGAACGAAATCGAGCCCACATTGCAGATCCTCCGCAAGGCTGGCGCAGCGGAGGTACGTCAGGTGGAAGACGGTGTTGAAGTCTAGACGTGTCAGTTTGATGGTAGCCGTCTTCCTCGCGATCTGGGTCGGCTCGGCTCATGGTTTCCCATGGAGCAGAGACATGAAGGACCAGCCCTCGATCAAGTCGCAAGAGGCGCCTAGACGCCCTCCGGCTGGAACGATCCCACGAGACGGGTGGGAGCGTCCGATGACTCGCGAGGAGATGGGAAAGAGCCTTACCAATCCGGTGCCGTTCACGCGGCAATCCGTCGACAACGGCAAGCGCCTGTTCGAGATCTATTGCGCGCTCTGCCATGGAGCTAATGGAAAGGGGATGGGCCCCGTCGCCATCAAGTTTATTCCTCCACCGGACCTGACCCTCCCGTTCTTTCAACAGAAGGCTGACGGCTTCATCTATGGAACGATCCGAAATGGCGGCGCGATTATGCCTGCGTACGGCGCGGTTCTCGCCCCCAAGGAGCGGTGGGAGATCGTGAACTTCCTCAGGAGCTTGCAGCGACAATGACCGAACTGACTGAACTGGCCGGCCTGGAGGAGAGTATCCGCAAGATTCCGCGCCGGAGCCCGCGGTCGGCTATTGGAGTCCTGACGGGATTTCTGGCAGTCGGCCTGCTCACCTTCTTACTGGGTATCTTCGCAGAGCAACCAGTCCGAGCATGGGAGATCTACCTGGTAAACTTCCTCTTCTGGACCGGACTGGCCCAGGCCGGGGTGGTCTTTACAGCCATCTACGATATCTGCAATGCGCGCTGGGGTCCTGTCATCAAACGGGTCGCCCTGGGGATGGGTTCGTTCCTGCCGGTCGCCCTGTTGATGTACGTCCCGCTCTTCTTTGGCCGCTACTGGCTCTACCCATGGGTGGGTCATCCGATCCCCGAGAAGGCGGCATGGCTGAATGTGCCCCTCTTCTTCTTCAGAAACGGCCTTGGCCTGACGGTCATGGTGACGCTCAGCCTACTCTTTCTCTACTACAACCTCCGCCCGCAGATCGGACTCGCCCTGGAGCGCTCGCTCGTCCCGGCTACTCCGCTCTACACGTGGCTGACGCGCGGTTGGCGAGGATTTGAGGCAGAGGAACAACGGTCGCGCCGTACCCTCGGTGTCCTCGGACCGGCGATCCTTGTCGCCTATGCAATCGTATTCAGCCTGCTAGGGTTCGACCTGATTATGACGTTAGATCCCCACTGGTACAGCAGCCTGTTCGGCGGATACTTCTTTATGAGCAGCTTGTATCTGGGCCTCGCCGGGATCGTCGTCATTACCATCGTACTCCGGATGACCCTCGGATTAGAGCAATGGATCACGCCTGCCCATTTCCATGACCTGGGTAAGCTGCTGTTCGGCTTCGATATGCTGGTCATCGGCCTTCTGTGGGCCCAGTACATCGTCATCTGGTACGGCAACATCACTGAGGAGACCCAGTATGTGATCCTGAGAACTCAGGTGCTCCCGTGGGCACTCTTCTCCTGGGTCGCGCTGATTGCGGGATTTCTGGGACCCCTGATCGTCTTCTTCAGCCGCCGCGCCAAGCAGGATCCCTTTGCCCTGCTGCCGATGGGGTTGGCAATCGCTGGCGGTATGTGGGTGGAGCGGTACGTGCTCGTCGTCCCGGCGCTCTGGAAAGGCCCGGCCGCGCCCATGGGCATCCCAGAGCTTTTAATCAGCGCAGGATTTGCCAGTGCGGCCACGCTTTCCTATCTTGCTTTCATTCGGTTCTTCCCGATCCTCCCCTGGTCGGATATAACTCTCGAGCGATGAGCTCCCACGCCGCTTACCGAGGGGAATGAACCCTCTGTCGATCCAAGGGGAACGGGTGACTATTACTTTCGGGTGAGCTTGCGGAACATCTATTACCCTGGGTTCGACAGTCGTAGGCAAGCGCCTTGAGGAAAGGCAATGATACTCGCTAGTTAGCAGAACCGAGATTTGTGGCGTATGCTCACAGAATTAGGGCTTCAGATCGACGGTATAGCCCTCTGTGTCAATATAAGTGAGACACCTGCCCCCCTTTCAATTAGTGTAGAGGGCGGGGAGGAGAAAATACCATGAGACCTGAACCGATTACAGCCAGCCCGGGCATCGCAGTCGCCCGCCGAGCCCCTGCACGTCCGTGGGAGGACACCCCACGCTACGCCGAGCCGCAGCCGGTGGTCCCAGCAGCGCCGCTCGATCACGAAATGCTTCCAGGGTATCGTCATCGATGTAGATCGTGATGCGTGTCTTCCCGGTCTGAGGAACCACTGCCCCCCGCTTTCCCCATGCGCCTGTGCCGCCGACATGATGGCTCGCACAGCGTTTTTGTGTTGCACATTAGAAATAGACTTCTATAATACATCCCATGATCCGGCGATTGGTTATAGACCAGCTACGAGAACGACTGACACGCTACCCAGCCGTGGCCATGATCGGACCGCGTCAGAGCGGAAAGACCACCCTGGCAAAATCCCTCGGTGGAGTCTATTTCGACCTTGAACAGCACTCCGAGCGTCTCCGCCTGGACCTCGACTGGGACCGCATCACGGCCGGAAAGGACCTGATCGTCCTGGACGAGGTCCAATCCTGGCCTGACGTCTTTGCGCGCCTGAGAGGGGCCATCGACCTGGATCGCGCGCGCATGGGTCGTTTCTTGCTTCTAGGCTCCGTGTCGCCTGCGCTGATGATCCACGTGTCGGAGTCCCTGGCGGGGCGCCTGTCGTTGGTCGAGTTGACGCCGTTTCTACTGTCCGAACTCTCAACGAACGCATCGCGTGAGCGGCGGTGGTTGTGCGGGGGCTACCCCGATGGTGGCGTGTTGGAACCCGCCCGATATCCGCGATGGCAAATGGACTACCTCTCGCTCCTGAGTCAGCGCGACCTTCCGACCTGGGGTCTACCCGCCAAGCCGCAGACAACGGATCGGCTTCTGCGCATGCTAGCCGCGCTGCACGGCCAGATCTGGAACGCCTCGCAAGTTGGGCAAAGCTTAGGGCTCTCGTACCATACCGTCAATGGTTACCTCGAGTATCTTACCGGGGCTTTCCTGATCAGACGATTGCCCTCCTATCACGCCAATATCCGGAAGCGACTGATCAAGAGTCCCAAGGTCTACTGGCGCGATTGTGGCCTGCTCCACGCGTTATTGAACGTGCCCGACGGGCGCGCATTACTCACGCAACCGTGGGTGGGCGCCAGTTGGGAAGGCTTCGTGATTGAACAAGTACTGGGCGAACTGTCGGCGCGGGGACGACAGGCCGACGCCTACTACTTCCGAACAAGCGATCAGTACGAGCTAGACCTAGTGCTGGATTTCGGGAACGAATTGTGGGCCGTCGAGGTCAAGCTGACCTCCACACCTACGATAGAGGATATGACACGCCTGGACAGGACCGCCGATATGATCAGGGCATCACACCGCTTCCTGGTCTCACAGACCGGTCGATCAAGTGGTGACGAACGTCGCGTCTCCTGTAACCTACCGACCTTCCTTCAGTACGTGCAGAGGAATACGAGTCGCAAGATGCGAACGCGCTCTCATTGACAGGCCGGTAGTGGTGCGATAGGTTTATAGTGAAAAGAGCTACCGATGATCGTACTGATCATCGATCAGCGCGTAGGAGGACACGATCTGACACAGAGGACAGTAGTACGCAATGGACGCACAGGAGCGGCTTTCGAGGCGGCAATGGGTAATAGCAGGAGCCGTCGGCGGCTTTGTCGGCGCTCTGCTGATGACCGGATTGATGTTCTTCTGGCGGTTTACCCTGGGAACCCCGCTGATCCCGGAACTGATGGCCGAACAGCTCTTCGCGCTGATACCGATGGGCCTGTTCTCGTTCGGCATCAGGCTGTTCGGGCTGAAGGCGAAGTATCTCGCCTTCTGGGGGATGGTGGGCCTGTTTGTTCTGATCGGCGCGTGCCTTGGCGTGGTATTCACGTGGCTGGCGACGTATCACCGGCTGAAGGCTCACTGGCGTGGCGGACTTCTCTACGGGAGCCTGCTGTGGGTGCTGTTCGGTGCAGTTGGCTCCCCGCTCCTGGGAGGAGGTCTATTCGGAGCCGACCTCGAAGGCGGTCTCTTGCTGTCCTCCAGCTCTCTTCTGATCCTCTATTGGGTGTATGGCGCGATGTTGGGCCTACTGGCAGGTCGGCTTCTGCGACACTCAAGCGATACCCTCACGACGGCCGGCTCCTCTGTCCCGCCGCTCGACACGTCACGGCGGGCCTTCGCCAAGCGACTGCTGACCGGTATCTTGGCGGCTGGGACCTTCTCGGTTCTCTTGCCTCTCCTCGAGACTCTCACGGCGCGAAGTCGCGCCTTCGCCCAGGATCTGTTCCAGCGGCTCAAGGGCCTGCCGCCCGACGTGACGCCCAATGAGAAGTTCTACAAGATCTCGAAGAACATCTTCGATCCCAAGGTGAGCGTCTCACGTTGGAGCCTGGAACTGAAGGGCCTCGTGGAGCGACCGATGAAATTGACCTACAGCGAGTTGAAGGCCCTCCCCATGAAAGAGCAGTACGACACGCTGGAGTGCATCAGCAACGAGGTCGGCGGCGACCTGATCAGCAACGCCCGCTGGAAAGGGATTCTATTGGGAGGGCTGTTGGCCAGGGCCGGCGTGAAATCAAGCGCAAAAAAGGTCGTCTTTCGCGCCGCGGACGGCTACTCGACGGCCATCCCGCTGGTGAAGGCGATGCACCCCGATACGATCCTGGCCATCGAGATGAACGGGGTTCCATTGCCTGACGACCATGGCTTTCCCGTCCGCCTCATCAATCCGGGACACTATGGGATGAAGAACCCCAAGTGGATTACCGAGATCGAGCTGACCGAAAACGATTATAAGGGCTACTGGGAGAGCCGCGGCTGGTCCGACGAGGCGAGGGTGAAAACGATGTCCCGGATTGACACGCCCGTTCATGGGTCGAAACTCTCCGCACGTGGGGTGGACACGGGTGGCATCGCCTTCGCCGGCGACCGGGGCATCCGCCAGGTAGAGGTAAGCCTTGACGACGGGATCACCTGGCGAAAGGCCATGCTGAAACCGGCTCTCGGCGCCTACACCTGGGTCCTCTGGGGGCTCGTAGGGGAGCTGCCCCCTGCGCCTGGGAACGTAGGGACGAGGCACGGCTCCTCCCTCACCCTGAAGGTCCGGGCGACCGATGGCAACGGCAACACCCAGACAGCCCAGGTCACCACGGTTTTGCCGGATGGCGCCTCAGGGTATCATACGATTCACGTGACACTGTCCTGACTGCTTACCTTATGCGACAATACGCTCTCGCGGTGATGGCCAGGGCGCCGGAACCGGGCCAGGTCAAGACGCGTCTCGTCCCGCCATTAAGTGATACGAGCGCGGCGGAACTGTATCGGTGTCTCCTGCTGGATAAGCTGCAGCAGGTGGCCGGGCTCCCGGGTATCGATCCGTACCTGGCCTACACTCCTATCGAGGCCAGACAGTCGATGCTCCCACTGTTGCCGGAGACCTTTACGCTGATTCCGCAAGCCGGTTCAACTCTTGGAGACCGGCTTCACCGGCTATCGGCGATCCTCCTGGAGCGAGGCCACCCGGCGGCCATCCTCATCGACAGCGACAGCCCGACCCTGCCCACGCCCTACCTGCTGGATGCGATCGCGCGACTTCAGAGCGGGACCACAGACCTCGTGCTCGGCCCGGCAGAAGACGGAGGCTATTACCTCATCGGGCTCAAGCGCCCCTGCCGCGCACTCTTCGATGACATCCCGTGGAGCGGCCCCACGGTTTTCAACGAGACACTCCACCGCGCTGCAACACTACGATTACAGGTTGCAACGCTGCCGTCCTGGTTCGATGTGGATACGCCGGACGACCTGACCAGGCTTCGGTGCGACCTGGCGACTACCGGAACCACTGTGGCGCCCTATACCCGGTACTTCTTGTTCGGTGAGCAGGAAGGCTGAGATCGCGGTGGACTCTCTGAGGAGGCCGGTTTACGAATGCTGCATCAGGACCAGGTCGGCGGCTTCCGATAGATCGCGCGCCTTGGGGCAGTCCACATGGTCCCACAGGCCGGCAGGATCAAGCAGGATCGCGCGCATCCCCGCCGCTCTCGATCCGACGACATCGATGGAGTACAGGTCGCCGATGTACAGGGCCTCGGCCGGACTGATTCCGACCTGGTCCAGCGCGATCTGAAAGATCCTGGGATCGGGCTTTTCCACCCCAATCAGCCGCGAATCCAGTACGAAATGAAAATACGGGCGCAGCCCGCTCTCCGTCACAAGCCGCTCGACCCAACCGTTCGAATTCGAGATCATGCCGAGCGTGAGGCCGCGACCACGCAGCGCCTGAAGGACAGCATGGGCTTGAGGATCGGGCCGGTTCCAGAGGTTATGCTCCCGATGGTATTCGGCAAGCCGACGTAGAGCCTGCTCAGCGGCCGCTCCCCACGGTACACCGATGCCATCGCAGACAAAGCGCATGTACGTTTGAAAGATATGCGGCGCTTCGGTGGAGTTGCGCCTGGCCAGGACCGAATCGAGACGCACCCGAGCGCGGTACTCCGCCCCTCGCACTGCCGCCTCATCGACATTACAGCCTTCAGCCGCCAGCGCCTCAACCACCACGCTGTAGTTGATCAGCATCACGGTATTGCCGGCATCGAAGATCACAGCCTTCAGCGCCATCGTTCCTCCCCTGGACGGAAACAGTTTGACCTCCTCTTATATCGTTCGATCGTACCACTGTCCTGGAGATTCACATGAATATATGAATGAGTCAGGGGAAGAATGACTCTCACCTTACGACCTGACCGGGTCAAGAAGCCGAAGGCGGGAAAAATAGGTTCGATAGAACCCGCGATCCCGAGTGAGCAAGCGCTCGGCCTGTAACTGAGCATGAGCGCCGATCAAGAAATCTGCGACCACACGGGCTCGTTTCCCGCCACGACTGCGATGCACCTTCCAGACCTGACCGGCCGCTAGGGCCGTTTCCACTGCGACGGGGCTGAATTCAACGCCAAGACGTCCCATCGCCTCCCGCGCGGCTTTGGGCGACGGGAAGAAACTGGCGACCTCGGTCCAGACCACCTCACACGCGATAAGGCGACCCTCGGCCAGTGAGGATCGAAGCGCCTGCTGCGATCGCGGTCCAAATACCGGATCTGCGCCAAACAGATCCAGTAAGACGTTGGTATCGACCGCTGTGATCACTGTAGGTCGGCTGGACCGCGCAGGGTCCGCATCAGTTCATCCGTCGACCGGTCCAGCTTGAGGATACCGTAGACACTCGCCACCGGGTCCTCCGAACTCACCTTGACGCCAGCGAGTCGCCCCTTTTCCTCCCACAGTTCCAGCACCTGACCCGGTCGGATCCCCAAGCGATCCCGCAGCGGTTTGGGAATGGTCACCTGCCCTTTTTCCGACACGATAGTTTTCATACTCTTAGTGTAGGAATTCTTACACCATCTGTCAAGCAACTCGTGTATTTCCAGAAACAGCGGTCATCGTTCCCAGGGTCCCTTTTCCATTGACGAGGTTGGGGCTTTTCATTAGGATATTTTTGAAAGGATGGATGATGGGGATGAACCTGGTCCAAAAGATTTTTGAGGCCCACCTGGTCGCTGGAGAGCTGGTCCCGGGCAAAGAGGTCGCGATCCGGATCGACCAGACGCTGACGCAGGATGCGACCGGGACGATGGCCTATCTGCAATTCGAGGCAATGGGCATCCCCCGGGTGAAGACGAAGCTGTCGGTCAGCTACGTAGACCATAACATGCTGCAGACCGGTTTCGAAAACGCCGACGATCATCGGTTCCTGCAGAGCATTGCGGCCAAGTACGGCATCTACTTCTCGCGTCCGGGGAATGGGATCTGCCACCAGGTTCACCTGGAGCGATTCAGTGCGCCTGGTCAGACGTTGCTCGGCTCTGACAGCCACACCCCCACCTGCGGCGGCGTCGGGATGATCGCCATCGGAGCGGGCGGCCTGGATGTCGCCGTCGCCATGGGGGGCGGTCCCTTCTATCTCCCGATGCCGAAGGCCATGCTGATCAGACTAAATGGTCGATTGGGCCCGTGGGTCTCGGCCAAAGACATTATCCTGGAGGTCTTGCGGCGGCTTACCGTAAAAGGCGGCGTAGGGAAGATTCTGGAATACGGCGGGGAGGGAGTAGCCAGCCTCAGTGTGCCGGAGCGAGCCACGATCACCAATATGGGGGCTGAGTTGGGCGCGACGACGTCCATCTTTCCAAGCGACGAGCAGACACGCCGCTATCTCGCGGCGCAGGGCCGCGAGAGTAGTTGGGTCTCCCTGGCGCCCGATCCCGATGCCACTTATGACGAACTGCTGGAGATCGACCTGGACCGACTGGAGCCGATGGTGGCCCGGCCTTCAAGCCCGGACAATGTCTGCCCGGTCTCCGAGGTCGAAGGGACCAAGATCTCACAGGTCTGCGTCGGAAGCTGCACGAACTCCTCGTTCCAGGATCTGATGACGGTCGCGACGATGCTGAAGGGCAAGACCGTCCACCCGGACATCAGCTTCACGGTCACACCAGGTTCCAAGCAGGTCTACACTATGATCGCCGCCAATGGCGCGCTGACCGATCTGATCGCAGCGGGCGGACGGATCCTCGAGTCGGCCTGCGGCCCGTGCATCGGCATGGGGCAGGCGCCGGCCAGCGGGACGGCATCGCTCAGAAGCTTTAATCGGAACTTCGAGGGCAGGAGCGGCGCGCCCAACGACAAAGTGTATCTGTCCAGTCCGGAGGTCTGCGCGGCCTCCGCCCTGGCCGGCAAAATCGTTCACCCGAAGCGCATCGGCCAACCCGCTTCAATCAGTCTGCCGGAGAAGTTCACCCTCGACGATAATCTGATCGTCCCGCCCTCGCCCCACCCGGAGCAGGTCGAGATTATGCGGGGCCCCAACATCAAGCCGGTACCGATCCGGGGGGAGTTGCCTTCCACCATCGAGGGCGAGGTCCTCCTGAAGATGGGCGACAACATCTCTACCGATCATATCCTGCCTGCCGGCTCGAAGATCTTGCCCTTGCGCAGCAACATTCCGGCCATCGCGGAGTACGCCTTCAGCCGGATCGATCCGGAGTTCGCCAAGCGCGCAAAAGAGAAGGGCGGCGGTTTCGTGGTCGGGGGCAGCAACTATGGCCAAGGCTCCAGCCGGGAGCACGCTGCCCTCGCGCCGATGTACCTCGGCCTCAAGGCGGCTATCGCCAAGTCGTTCGCCCGCATCCATCGGGCCAACCTGATTAACTTCGGGATCCTCCCGCTGATCTTCATGGATGAGACAGCGTATGACACAGTCGCGCAGGGTGACCATCTGCGAATCGAACAACTCGCGCAACAGATCCGAGAGGGACGGCAGATTATCGTGCGCAATGTCACAAAAGAGACGAACTTTATGGTCAGACATGATCTCACCTCTCGGGAGGTGGACATCGTCCTGGCCGGTGGGATGCTGAACTATACTATCAAGGCGACAGCCTAGGGGGTGAGCATGGAAAATCTGCTGTGGCAGCTCGGAGGGGTCGTGCTCGTTGGAGTTCTCGCGTACCTGATCGTCTTCCGCAAGCGAGGGTCCGGCTGAAAGCACTAGACGGCCCGCGGCGCGGGCGCTAACTGTTCTGCTAAGGCAACGTGAGGGGATATTTTTGTTGACACACACTATCGCCTCGATTAGAATCCGTTGACTGAATTCCTGCCACCGGGAGTTCCGCGGTCGTCCTCATCGTTCAGGTCACCTGGAATCCCATTTATCGTCTTTGCTCTGATTCTGGAGGAACGCATGTTTGCAAGAAAGGTCTGTGTAAAGCTTCGCCCGGGTAGCTCTGTCGAATTTTCCCGAACGCTGCAGAGTGAAATCATCCCGATCCTCAGGTCGCAGGACGGGTTTTGTGATGAAATCTCTTTCGTCTCCGGCGAGCGCAACGAGGCGGTCGCCATCAGCCTGTGGGACAGGGCTGATAGCGCGGATGCGTACCATCGCGAGACCTACCCCCAGGTGCTGCAAGCGCTCGAAGGCGTGATCGACGGCGAGCCGCAGGTGCAGGCCTTTGCGGTCTCCAACTCGACCATCCACAAGATCCCAAATCTGCCTCGGTAGGCGTTCAGGCCGCAATTGCCTTAACAGCCTCGTTGATCGCAGGAAACGCCTTGGCGAACTCCTCGCGGACGGTCGCTGTAGGCGGTAGTCCGATCTGACGCGCCATCATCAAGGCATTCGCCGGGGCCTGGCCTCGCACGTGGTTGTTGAAGAAGATCAGCACCTTGCTCTCTCCAGCCGCTACGATCTCCCGAACCTTCTCCGTGAACGGTTTCAGTTCCGCTTCTGAATACAGGTAGTCATACCGCTCCTCTGCCGTCTCATGTTGCCTCCACTTTTCGCGGTTCCTGCCGTGGAAGCGCAGGTACAGTAACTTTTGGGGCTCCAGTTCCTGCTTGATCGTATCCTTCAACTGCGGCATGTCGATGCAGGCCCAGCCCGCATTGAACGCTTCCAGCAGCGCCCTGGTCTCTTTGCTGTGCTCGTCCCACGAGGCGTGGCGCAACTCGACAGCCATGGGGTAGTCTTGAAACTGCCGTAGAAGGTTGGACAGCGTATCCTGGCGCTGAGGCGTGCGCGCAAACCACTCGGAGAACTGGATCAGCAGGCAGGCGAGCTTGCATTCCTCGGCAATCGGTTGGATGCCGCGCTTGAAGTTATCGTAATCTGTCTGCGTTACCTCCGGCTCGGCGCCGGTCGCCTTCTTGAACATCCCCGGATGTGTGAACTTCTGCCAGACCTTGATCGCAAACTCAAAATTCCTGGGCGTAATCGTGACCCACGCCCTTGCCGTCTCGGAATCGAGTAGTCGATAAAAGGTAGAGTTTACCTCCACGGCGTTGAAGACCTGGCTGTAGAGTTCCAACTCGTTCTTGGGCTTTGCGGGATAGAAGATCCCGTTCCATCTCCCCTGCCCTCTTGGATACGACCAGCCAGAGGTGCCGATCCGGACGCGCTTTTCAAGAGCCCCGTTCATCACTGTTATCCACCGGCGCGCCGCAGTGGCCGACCATGTATCAGTCGACCGGCTCGATCGTAACGGTTGCCAATATCGAATTGGCAATAATGCAGCCTTGATGCGCCTGCTCGTGGAGTCTCAGGAGTTCGCCGTGAGATAGCGTCACAGAGCCGCTGAACCGGACTCGCGGTCGAAGAACGATCCGCGTCACGGCCAGCTTACCATGTATATTCTTCTCCAGAAACCCGGTCGCGTGGTCTTCGTACGCATCGACCGTCAGTCGCTTGCGTGACGCAACAGCCAGAAAGGTCAGCATGTGACAACCGGAGAGGGCCGCGACATACGCCTCCTCGGGATCGACGCAGTCGGGGTCGCCGTGATAGGCGGGTGCTGCGGATGCGCGAACCTGAACGCCGCCGTCGAACGACCAGGAGTGATCGCGGTTATAGACCTCGTACTCGAAAGTCTCGGATGTGCGCCGCCACGTGACGGTTACGTCGTGCTCCGACATTTAGCCTCCTCATGCGCCAGCTCAGCCGCATAGGCGATGGCGGCGTCGATGTGTTCGGGCTTCAGCGACGGATAGCTTCGGAGAATCTCTTCCCTGCTCGCTCCCTCGGCAAGGCTGTCGAGGATATTCGTAACAAAGACGCGTGTCCCCTTGGCGCAGAGTTGGCCGTGGCAAATCAGCGGGTCGCTGCTGAGGTATCGCCGCCAGTCAATCATGATCCGATCTCCTTTCTCCCTGGATCCCTTGGTGTAACGTAGCCTCTATCGCGTTGCGTCCATGAGCAGCACGGCGTTCAACGTGCTGGGTGATCTCCAGGATATCGGGGAAACGACGCCCTTGAAACCGCAACGTTATAGGTATCACGCTTGGCTCTTCGCTGTCTATGAGAATCCCAAGAGTACAGACCGGCCGCGCAATCCGTTCGTTTGTCTCTCATTGGTTAGAAAGTCCCCCGCCCGCGTCATGGCGAGGGAGCACAGCGACCGAAGCAATCCTACTGTTCTTCGCAACATCGAGAAGGCTGAGGTTGCCACGCTCCCTTCGGTCACTCGCAATGACGAGTCGCATTCTCTATTCTTGCAATCAAGGATTTGCTTGCCAACCCTTGCTCCCCTTGCGTATGGTTATGCGAAGGTTGCAAGCGCCCCTTTCAACTGGAGCATCTCACCATTGAGAAAACTCAAGTCGACGCTGATCGTTCTGCTGGCGGGATTGACGACCGCTGTTGTCGTCGCCTCTCTTCTGCTCACCCTCTTCCTGCCCACCCTTCTCCAGCGGCTTGGCTGCGCTCCGTATGGGATTCGCTGCGCCATTGGGGCGGCGAGTATCCACCCTCGCCCGAATCTGACCGCAGACCTGATGATTGACCATCTCACCCTGTTTGATCCTGATGGCCGGAGTGTGGCGCTGCGGGTAAAGCGCCTTGCCGCCACGCTGAACATTCCGTCGTTGATCCTCACGCGTCAGGTCATGCCGACCGATGTGCGGATCGATAGCCCGGAACTGTTATTCCGACAGCTTGACGATGGTCGGTGGAATCTCCTGGCGTTGGCTCAGGAGGTGCAACAGCATCTGCAACCCGCCACCCGGCCCACTACATTGCTGTTCCCCCGGACCTCTATCACCGCCGGCATGATTCAGATCGACAGCCATCAGATCACCGATGTCAATGTTACTCTCGAGCCGAAGCCGGATCCTCTGCTGTTAGAGATGCAGGCGCAGGCTACCGTCGGCGGACGAACAGTTCGGATCAGTAGCGCCTTGAAGCACACGCTCGAGGGGGAAATCCAGGCGCTGGTCCAGGAGGAGAGGCTGCGGGGCGCAGTACGATTTCGTCTTGATTATCCGGATCGGGCCGTAACCATTCCCGACTGGTCGTTCGAGGCTGAAGGGGCGCTGGTTCGCGGGAACGCCGCCATTCGATATGGCAACTGGCCGCCCGCTTATACGCTGACCGTCGCGCAGTGGCAAGCGGATCTCGGCACATTGGCGCGTCAGTTCTCTCTCCCTTGGTTTTCCGGCTTTACGGGGATGATGGAAGGCGAGCCGACCACGCTTCAGGGCCACTGGCCCGACCTGCCCGTTGGGCAGCTCGCGGCCATCTTTAAAGATGGCGGATTGGCGCTTCCCACGCAACAGTTGAAGATCAGCGGGCTCACCGGAGGCATGCGCCTTCAGCGTACAGAGACCGGGCTCCGGCTGCAAGCGGGGCTGCGCGGTCAGGCGCTTGAACTGCTCGGACAGCGACACAGCAATCCGTCGCTTCAGGCCTTGATCAGCGTCGATCCGACCAGTGGTGACGTCGTCACCGAGGAACTGGTCGCATCGCTCTCCGGCGCGCAGATCCGAGCCAAAGGGAGCGGACAGCGGTGGGGACGCGACAGCCTCGACGTCACGACGACCGATCTGAGGATCGAGCCAACCCTCCTCACACAACTCTTTCATTTGGCCGATAGGGGCGTGTCGATCACCAGACTTGTCGATCCTTCGATCCATATCTGGTGGCCAGGCACAGGCCGCTCGTGGAAGGCAGAGATCGTGAGCCGATCGATACAGCTCCACGCTGCCGCTATAAGCGGTGCCGCAACACTGCAGCGCGCGCAGATCACCGTCCAATGGTCAGGAACATCAGGGCGCAATCTTGACGGCGCACTCGCCATCGAACAGGCCGACCTCCCCGGTCGGCGCCTGCGCGCACTCAGGGCCAGGTTCGAGATGGACCCTGACCAGGTTCGAATTTCAGAGTTGCACGTTGCCACGGGTGATGGGGATGTCCAGGGCCACGCCTCGTTTTCGAGAACTGCGCCCCTGCACGAGATGCGTGTGGCGCTTTCGGTGCGCGGCCTCCGTCCGCAGTCGCTGTTCGCCCCTACAGAAAAACCGGCCGAGTTACTGGCGATCCCTTTCGACGCCGAACTGTCGGCGGCGCTCTCCCACGGTCTCGTGACGGCAACCATCGATCTGCCGCCTGCCGTGACCGAGCAGTTACACCAATTGATCCTGAAGTCCCCACCCATGGCATCCACCGGCGCGGCCAGCGGCCATATTCTTCTTCAGGCGCAAGGAACCCTCCAATCCGGCCACAGCGTGCAGGCGTCCGGTTCGATCAGAGTGCGAGGGCTCCGCGAACTGCTGGCCGGTGGGGATCCGACGAATCGGGTGCTCCCTGTTGAACTTGCCGTCGCCTACCGTGATGGTCTGCTCACGCTCAAAGCTCACGAACTCGACTTGTCGGCTGCTGAGCTCAGCCCCATGATCGGTCGGCTGGCCAGCCGGCGGATCGTAGGCAGGGAAGGACGCCTGGTCATATCGGCAGATGCCACGTTCGGCGGATCGCAACCTCCTACTGCCGGCGGCGCGATAACGTTTCATGGTCTTTCGTTCAATCTGGCGCGGGAAAAGGCCGAGCCGACGCCTCTACTCACGGGCATCCGGGGCGCAGTCGCCTTCACCCTCGATAAGGGCCTGCTGACGATTCCCGAGACGGCCCTTCGGACCGACGAAAAGCTCACGCTCATCCTCACCGGCAGCCTGCCGCTTGGCCACAACGACCCCAGCGCCGCTCGTGTTCACCTGTCCGTCCCGTGGACAGAGGCCGCCGCGCTCCGCTCCCCGCTGACCGCCCTGACGGGGGGCCGGCCTGAGGCGACTCAGCTAACCGGTCAGCTTCGGGCTGATCTGGAACTGATTGGCCAGGAATATCATGGGGCGCTTGCTCTGCGGAATGTCGGCATAGGGTCGAACTTCTTCCATGTGGATGGCGCAACAGGCGTAATCCCGCTGTACGGGCGGATCGATCAGGGTTCAACTTCACCGCTGCATCAGGTCGCGGCCCGGCAGAAAGCAGGCTGGTCCCATCTCACCGAACCTGAGTATCGCGCAGCGCTGGAGAGGTTATCAAACGTACCTGCCAAGGCGCCATTCTCACTGACCATCAACTCGCTCCGCTACGACCCGATCGAGCTTCGCAACATCGAGATCGCCCTCGCCTCGTCCGAGAACCGAATCGTCGTACAGCGGTTTGCCTTTGCGGCCTGGGATGGGCGATGGAGCGGCTGGGGGATGGTCGAGCCGTTGAGTGAGGGGATCACTCTGACCTTACTCACTGAGGGGCTCAGCCTACGCGCGATTTGTGATGCCTTTCCGCCCATCACAGGGTATATTAATGGTCGGATTAACGGCATGGCCGACCTCGAGATTCCCCACTTTGCCCTCGACCAAGCACAAGGCAGCGCGCGGTTCTGGGCCGTGGACTCCCCGCAGGAAAAGCGGAAGATCAGCCGCACCTTGATCGAACAGTTGGCGGGGCAGCGGATCCGCTATTTCAGTCTGTTTGGAGTGGCTCGTCGCTATGACCGAGGCGTACTGGATGTAGCCTTAAAAGCGGGCGATCTGATCTTTCATGAACTTGAGATATCCCACACAGTTCTGGGGTTCAAGGATTTGGACGTTCGAGTCTCGCCTTCCTTTAACAAGATTGGTGTGGCTCACCTGATCGAGAGCATCAGCGAGGCGATCGAGCGGATGAGGACCTCGGCCAAGACAAATCACTAAGTACAGCATTTCATAACTATGCCCACAAATCCGTTCACCCTGAGCCAGTCGAAGGGTGGCCTCCCCGTTCATGGTTCGACAAGCTCACCACGAACGGATACGTGACCGTAATTGTGAAACGAACCACTGAGCTACAGTCATTAAGGACCGTAGGCAGAAGGAGGACGTGGATGCGCAACCACCGAAAATCGCTTGTCATGCTCGCCTTGAGCGCTCTATTCAGCTTCGCCGCGTGCGCGGTCATTACCGTCAACGTCTATTTTCCGGAAAAGGATGTCAAGTCGGCCTACAAGTCGCTGGAAGAGGAGTTGCTGCAGACTCCAAAGAAGGAACAGCAAGAAGCGCCGGCAGAGCCGCCGAAGTCAAGCCTACGGCAAGGGCGACAACCGCTGCTGGTCATGACACGTGCATGGCACATGGCACTGGTGACTGAAGCCATGGCCCAGGACGATCTCTCGCGGCGAATTACGGAGGAGATTAAGACCTATCCGGAGGTAATCGCCGCGTATAGAGGGATCGGCCAGCGGCTCGCGAGACTCAACCAACTTCGAGATCAAGGATTGGTGGGTGAGGCGAACGATGGAAAGGCGGCGTTTCGCGTGAGCCCGTCGCAAGTGGGCGAGGCGGAAGCCGCGTTGCTGCGGGAGGTGAACCAAGATCGGGAGGTGATTATCAACGGGATGGCCAAAGCGATCCTCAAGCTTACTAAGCAAGAGGGAACCGTTGCGAATCTGGCGAGGGTAAAGACGCAGGCCGCCGAGACCTTTGCCTCGATCCGCCGCGACGCGGCTCACCCTGGCTGGTTGGTACAGCTTCCGAACGGAACCTGGGCACGTAAGTGATTTCGGGCCTATTTATTTATCGGATCGTGAGCGCTACGACTCGCCGTACTTGGCCTTGAGCTCAGCCACCACATTGGCGTCTGCCAGTGTGGTGGTATCGCCCAACGCGCGACCTTCAGCAATGTCACGAAGCAGGCGACGCATGATCTTGCCGCTCCGGGTTTTGGGCAGCTCGGCCGTGAAGATCAGGTCGTCCGGTCTGGCGAAGGCGCCGATCTTCTTGACAACATGCGCCTTGATCTCGGTTTGGAGTTCGGGAGTGGGCCTGATGCCGTCACGAATGGTCACGAAGGCGGCGACGGCCTGCCCCTTGATCTCGTGGGTACGACCGATGACGGCCGCTTCAGCTACGTAGGAGTGATCCACGAGGGCAGACTCAACCTCCGCCGTCGAGACGCGATGCCCTGACACGTTCATGACGTCATCGACGCGACCCAACAGCCAGAAATCACCATCCTTGTCTCGGCCGGCCCCGTCACCGGTGAAGTAGATACCCTTATACTTCGACCAGTACTCCTTGGTAAAGCGGTCCGAATCGCCCCAGATCCCGCGGAGCATGCCGGGCCAGGGCTGGCGAAGCACCAGGTAGCCGGTCGCGGCAGGCCTGCCGTTCTCATCCACGACCTCAGCGTCGATCCCCGGGAAGGGGCGGGCCGCCGAGCCGGGCTTGAGCGTGGTAATCCCCGGCAGCGGCGTGATGAGGATATGGCCGGTTTCAGTCTGCCACCAGGTGTCCACCACCGGACAGCGGCCGCCGCCGATCACCTGCCAGTACCAGACCCACGCCTCGGGATTGATCGGCTCGCCGACGGTACCGAGCAGGCGAAGGCTCGATAGGTCGCAACGCTTCGGGTATTCTTCGCCCCACTTCATAAAGGTGCGGATGGCCGTCGGCGCCGTGTAGCATATCGTAATCCCATGCTTCTCGATGAGACGCCAGAAGCGATCCTTATCCGGGTAGTCCGGGCTTCCCTCATACATGACGGTAGTGGCCCCGTTGGCCAGCGGCCCGTAGACGACGTATGAATGACCAGTCACCCAGCCCACGTCAGCTGTGCACCAGTAGACATCGTTGTCCTGGATATCGAAGACCCACTTATGCGTAGCGGCGACCCCGGTCAGATAGCCGCCTGTGGTGTGAATGATTCCTTTCGGTTTCCCGGTCGAACCGGAGGTATAGAGGAGAAAGAGCATGTCCTCGGCGTCCATGATCTCCGGGGCGCACCTGGCCGGCGCATCCTTAATGAAATCGGTCCACCAGACGTCCCGGCCTGGCTCCATGTCTATGGCCTGCCCGGTCCGCTTCACGACGATCACCGTCTTGACACCTGGACACGCCCTGAGCGCCTCATCCGTGTTCTTCTTGAGCGGTACCACCGCGCCCCGACGGTAGCCGCCGTCTGCCGTAATCACGAGGGCCGAGTCGGCGTCAAGGATGCGGTCCCTGACCGCCTCCGGTGAGAAGCCGCCGAAGATTACGCTGTGAGGCGCGCCGATTCGCGCGCACGCCAGCATCGCGATGGCGACCTCCGGGATCATCGGCATATAGATGGTGATTCGATCCCCCTTCTTGACGCCGTGCCGCTTGAGGGCCGCCGCGAAGCGGTTCACCTCACGATACAGATCCCAGTACGTGAAGGTCCTGCTCTCGCCCGGCTCTCCCTCCCAGATGAGGGCTGCCTTGGTGCGCAAGGAGCCGTTTACATGGCGGTCGAGGCAGTTGTAAGCGACGTTGAGCTTGCCACCTATAAACCACTTGGCGTGCGGCGCCTTCCATTGGAGGACCCGTTTCCACGACTTGAACCAGTGAAGGGCCTTCGCCTGGCGCTCCCAGAACCTGACCGGATCCTTCGACGCCTCCTTATAGACGGAGGCCTTATTCACAACCGCGCGCTTGGCGAACGTCGCCGGCGGTCTGAACTTCCGTCTCTCCTTCAGAGGGGCGCTGATCGGGGTGTTGCTTGGGCTCTTGGTGATCGCCATAGTCACCGTACTTATCACGAAGGTAAGCGCTTCAGGGGAAGCTCGCAGGTGGTTATCGCGTACCTGGTTCCGGGCGATAACCCTGCGACGCCTCGGGAAGCCAGGTCTCGATCTGCTTGATGAGGTACGTCGAGCCCGCAGTCTGCCGGTTTATGGGTCAACACCAACTTTTTGCACCGCCAAGGGCAGTCCGAAACTGGGCTATGGTGGCCGCGTAGTCGGAAGTCCCGAAGATAGCGGAACCCGCCACGAAAGTGTCGGCTCCGGCGTCCGCAACGCGACGGACGTTCTCTGCTTTTACGCCGCCGTCCACCTCCAGGTCGATCGCCTTCCCAAGAGCGTCGATGCGGTGTCGCAGGGCTGTGATCTTCGGCAGCACGTAGTCGATGAAACTTTGGCCGCCGAAGCCGGGGTTGACGCTCATCACCAGCACCAGATCCAGCCGCTCCAGCACATAGTCCAGCCAGGCGATGGGGCTCGCCGGATTGAGAGAGACACCTGCGCGACAGCCGAGACTCTTGATGAGCTGGATCGTTCGATCCAGATGGCGGGTCGCCTCCGGATGGACCGTGATGATGTCAGCCCCACTTTTCGCAAAGTCGGGGATGATCTGGTCTACCGGCTCGATCATCAGGTGAACATCCAGCGGCTTGGCCGTGTGGGGTCGGATCGCAGCGACCACGGCCGGCCCGATGGTGAGATTCGGCACAAAGTGATTGTCCATTACATCAACGTGGATGTAGTCGGCGCCGGCCGCATCGACGGCGCGCACCTCTTCACCCAGTCTGGCAAAGTCGGCAGACAGAATCGAAGGGGCGATCTTATACGTAGTCACTGGCTAGTTGACGCGCGGGTCGAGCTCGCCCTTGGTGTAGCGGCGGGCCATATCATCCAGACAGATCGGACGGATCTTGCTCGCGTGACCGGCGCTCCCCAACTGTTCATAGCGCTCTTTACAGATCTGCCGCATCGCCTTGGTGGCCGCCGTCAGGAACTTCCGCGGATCAAAGTTCTTCTTATTCTGCGCCAGATCCCGTCGAATAGCACCGGTGGCCGCCAGACGCAGATCGGTGTCGATGTTCACCTTCCGCACCCCATGCTTGATCCCAAGCTGAATCTCTTCGATCGGCACCCCGTAGGTCTGCGGCATGTCGCCACCAAACTCCCTGATGATCTTCAGCCACTCCTGTGGAACGCTGGAGGAGCCGTGCATGACCAGGTGGGTGTCCGGAATACGCGCATGGATCGCTTTAACCCGCTCCATCACAAGGACATCGCCCTGCGGCTTCTGGGAAAATTTATAGGCCCCGTGGCTGGTGCCGATGGCAATAGCCAGGGCATCCACTCTGGTCGCCTTGACAAACTGCGCGGCCTGCTCGGGGTCGGTCAGGAGTTGATCCCGGGAGAGCGTTCCCTCGGCGCCGTGGCTGTCTTCCTTCTCGCCAGTCCCGGTTTCGAGGGAGCCAAGGCAACCCAGTTCCCCTTCCACCGATACGCCGATCGCGTGGGCCACATCAACAATATGAGCCGTTGTCGCAACATTATACTCATACGACGACGGGGTCTTACCGTCGGCCAGGAGCGAGCCGTCCATCATGACACTGCTGAATCCGGAGCGGATCGACGCGATACACACCGCTGGGGATGCGCCGTGATCCTGGTGGACAACGACCGGGATATCGGGATACATCTCCGACGCCGCCAGAAACAGATGGCGGAGAAATGGTTCACCGGCATACTTGCGGGCGCCGGCGGAGGCCTGCATAATGACCGGGCTGTCTACCTCATGGGCTGCCTCCATGATCGCCTGAATCTGTTCCATATTGTTCACGTTAAAGGCGGGGACGCCATACCCATGCTCGGCGGCGTGATCGAGTAACTGTCGCATCGAAACGAGTGACATGCCTTCCTCCTATCTCGTTTTCTGTCCTGTGCCTGTCTTAAATCTCGTGACACAACTTGATAGTCTTTAGTTCATCCGGGCAGTGTTCCGCCTGAATCGTGCGCCTCGTCCGGCTCTTGCCACGCATCACGATCGAGTGAGTCGTCGAGACGTTGTCCGAATATCGTACGCCATGCATCAACAGACCATCGGTAATGCCTGTCGCCGCAAAGAACACATCCTCACTGGACACAAGGTCTCGCTCGGTGAGAACCCGGTTGATATCGAGACCCGCATCGACCAACGCCTCGCGCTCGCCGGGTTTCTGGGGAGCCAGTTGACCCAACATCGCCCCGCCCAATGCGCGCACGGCACAGGCCGCGATGACGCCTTCCGGCGTCCCGCCGATGCCCATCAGAATATCCACCCCCGAACCGGGCGTCGCAGCCATCAGCGCGCCGGCCACGTCGCCATCGGTGCGCGTCAACACGCGCGCGCCGGCAGCTCGCACATCGGCGATGAGTCCGGCATGGCGCGGCTTATCGAGGATGAATACCGTAAGGTCCGCCACGGCCTTATGCTTCGCCTCACCGATAGCCGCAAGCGTGTCGGCCACAGGCGCGGCGAGACTCAAAGGAGAGATGGCGTCCCGCGCCTCGCGTCCGACCACCAGTTTGCTCATGTAAAAGCCGGGGCCGGGGGACCACATCGTACCGCGGGGCGCCACGCCGATCACAGCGATCGAATCCGGCCGGCCATGCGCCAGCAGACTGGTCCCCTCCACCGGGTCCACCGCCACGTCCACGGCAGGTCCGTGGCCGGTCCCGACCGTCTCGCCATTGAAAAGCATGGGCGCCTCGTCTTTCTCGCCTTCGCCGATGACAACCACACCGTCGATATCGACCGTCCTGAGCATCGCCCGCATGGCATGGACGGCCGCCTCATCGCCCGCGTCTTTTTGCCCGCGTCCCATCCATCGCCCCGCGGCCAACGCGGCGGCCTCGGTCACGCGGACCAGTTCGAGCGCAAGGTCGCGCCCCAGGCACCCATTCATCGTCGACACATTGCTCATAGGTATCCTTTCTGATCTGGTTCTGCAAACTCCCGCTCACCCCTCGACATGCTCGGGGCGAACGGTATGGCCATTGAAAAGATTGGTGTCCCGTTCGTGCTGAGCCCGTCGAAGCACAACGAGGGGTTTACAGGACAGGCTCACCTATGTTGCAAGAACTCATCGGAAGCTGGATTCAAACAAAAACGCCGTCAGAGGTCATAAGACCTGAGAAGGCGTGTTGCTGTTGGAGAAATATTTCATACGCGCTTTGCAATGTCAACTCTTTCTCGCGGGGGGGTAGTGTCCTAATTTACATGCAGCCGTGCCCAAGGTATCACGTCTGACAGCACCGTCATTGCGAGCGACCAACGGGAGCGCGGCAATCTATCCGTTCTCCTCTGCAGCTCATCAAGAACGGTGAGATTGCTTCGCCTTCGACCCGCAATGACGCGCGAAGAGAGTTTCCGAATCAGCGATATTTCCTCGGGTAAGCTTGAATGAGGACACTACCCCGCGGCGCTTTTGTAGTGCACATCCACCCAGTAGCGCGGCAGGCACTCGCCGGAGGGGAAGATCAGATCGGACTTATCAAAACCGGCAGGATCCTGCATCTCCTCGCCGGCATGGATTCGGCCCATCACAACCGACTGATGTGGATCAAACAGCGCAGAAAGATCAATGACCTCTACCAGGTGACCGGTCTGTCTGTCTTTTAAGAACATCGCAGCTCCTCCTCACATCCTGCGTACTATTCGTTGCAGTGCCTAAAAGGGAGACCAGCCAAACAGCATGACCAGCCAGGCGATAGCGCAGAACACAATAACGAACAACGAGATTACGATCACAAAAAGGATGGGTCCACTGAGCTGTTGGCCCGATGTCCCGACGGAGCCCGAACTGACATACTCAACGCGAACCTCCTGACCCGGTGCGATGCGGCCTTGAAGCGCCTTCACGAACTCCTCAGCCTGTTCGCGCTGCCACGGCCAGCCCTTCATGACCTCGCGCTTGCCATCCGTCGTGTTGACAATAACCGTTGGGGTACCTCTGAGAAGGCAGTAGCCGAACAGGATAAAGATCACACCGATAAGCACCAGTATCGTCGGCACCCCCATGATAATAAGAAGGATCCCATTGCTGAGGCTGCGGGATATGACGAATTCGACCGACGCGATAGAACTGAGAGGCACGTCCTCCTTGCGCCCTTCCGTCAACCACCCTCTGTTCGGATGATAGACGACCCGTTGGTCTGTCACTATCCCGAATACGTTGTCAACGTAGGTCGTTTCCACTTCCGTTTCGGACATGCATCTATCTCCCTTCACCCGACAGGACCAGCACTACTCCGGTTTCGTGGCGAACCAATTGTACGCTCGTAGATCGATAAATTTTCGTTAAGAGTTCCGATATCACAAATTTATCTGCAGAATTATAATGAATATTGGAAACAGTATCAAGCTTGTCGATGCACCTGATAATATGGCATAAAGAGCCGGCGATCACTATACCCAATGAGGCGGGGCGCTTCAAGGCGAAACGGCCGGAGGGTCGATGGCGCTGTGCAGTCTTCGCGGTACACAGACTCACATTTTCATTGACAGATAACAACCGCCTTTGCCACTATACAACAGGCCGGAGCGGCGAAACGACCAGGCGCATTGTCTTGAGGGGGCGGAAGGGTTATACTTGTAAGTATGTGAGTGCCTCCGTCTCATCATGCGCGCATCCGTGGCTCCGGGAGTGCTTCAACTTCCGCCTCTTCGAACATCGCCTGCTGGCCAGGAGATATGGGGGGTGGCGAGGCGATCCAACTGTCGTCGTGAGGATCCTATCGTAACGTGTGACCGATGCCCTTCTTCGACCGTCTCCTCCCATGGATGCTTGCCGCCCTGCTGATTTTTACGCCGCTCGCCTTCGGCACCGTCGAGGTCTGGTCCATCGCAATCGCCGAATTACTGGTACTCTTCATGGGGGTTATCTGGACCCTTCGGATGATACGGGATGGAGCAATCGAATTCCAGCCAACAGCGCTGAATACCCCGGTGTTTCTTCTTCTGACTCTGATGCTCTTGCAAATGCTCCCCTTACCTTTGAGTGCGATCAGGCTACTTTCGCCTGCAGCGTATTCGGTCTACATCGATGGCGCATCTGCCCTTAATCTTCAGATGGGATGGCGGACGATCTCACTCGATCCGATCGCCACCCGTGAAGAGTTCCTGAGAGTTCTGGCCTACGTCGCGCTGTTCTGGATCCTATTCAACAACTTCCGGGAGCGCAGAGAGATCGAGAGGGTTATCGTTATCATCATCGGCATGGGTCTGTTTCTGGCGGTGCTCGGGATCACGCAACTTTTTTCCGGAGGCGGTAAGATCTACTGGGTTCACGTGCTGCCGTATGGCGGGTTGCCCTTTGGCCCCTATGTTAATAGGAACCATTTCGCCGGCTACATGGAGATTGCCATCCCGTTGACCATTGGATATCTCTTGGTCCAGGCTCCCGTACGCAAGGGGCGTCTCACCATCAGGCAACGATTCCTCCTGTGGACCTCCCAGCAGACCAGTAAATCGGTGCTGCTTATGTTTGCCGCGATATTTATGGGCGCCGCGTTATTGCTGACCGGCTCTCGCGGCGGCCTTGTCAGTTTCGTAGGCTCCATGGTGTTTTTCGTTGTCATGGCGACAATGAGGCGAGCATCGCATTCAAAGGGGAGGCGGCTGGCGCTTGCTTTCTTCGGCCTCGTGCTGATCGCCGCCGTGTGGATGGGGGGAAACCGCGCATTCCTGTCGATGGAACGGCTCGAACAAACATTTCAGGAACCAACTGTGGAAGAGCGATCGATTCTCTGGCAAGACACCCTTCGGATGGCCGGGGATTATCTCCGCTTGGGTTCCGGTTTCAACACCTTCGAAGAAGTGTTCCCGACATACAAGACCTCCACTGCCCAGATGATTTTCCAATACGCACACAACGATTACCTGCAACTGCTGGCTGAAGGCGGCATCGGCGCTTTCTGCCTCGTTATCTGGTGCCTCATTGTCTGGTATCGAGATCTGTTCGGAAGGTGGCTGGTGCGCCAAGATCCGTTTGCCGGCATCATGACATTGGCCGGCATGACTGCCGTCTTTGCTATGCTCATCCACAGCCTTACGGATTTCAACCTGCATATCCCGGCAAACGCTATCGTCACGGTCACGGTATTGGCTATCACGCTCAACGCGGTTCGCGTTATCTCGCCAGGACGAGCTGTGAACGGTCAGCCTGAGCGCCCGTCACTGTATGATAACCAGGAACAGAATTAAGGACATCATTGCCCAGAAAGTCCCTCCTCACCCCCCCCTCCCCTCCAACCGAGGCGAGGGGGGACCAATAAAGACCTCCTCTCCCTCCAGGCAATCGGGTAATCCCGGTGTATCGCCGCAGCCGACGAATGGTAATTTTTATAACCCGAGTAATGTAGTTCCTCCCTCTTTCTCCACATCGCGTACGCCGATCCCACACACCCGTTCGCTCTGACCTCATTTTGTCATCAGCGTGACAGAAATTGTGACGCGGAACTGCAGTACCTGAATCCTTCAGCATGTCTGGTCTTGCATTCGGGATCATCCATCCCGGCATATCAACGTAACCTGGTGAAAATAGTGGAGTCATTTCCAATGGTAGAACAGCAATAGCCTGACGGTCTATTGGCACAACCATTGCCTATCTTAACTGGCATAGAAGGGTCCTTTCCGATAAAGGCAAACCAGTCGTAAGGCTGGGACGCAAAGCCACCGGTCAGCAATCAGGCTGACAGCGGGGTTACCGAAGAAAGGAAGGGCGGCACTCCCAACCGCTCCTTTCACGGAAAGCGACCTTCAGTGAAAGGAGCGGTTGCCATGTTTGCACTCCAGGTACGATCCTACCTCGTTGGTTGTGCGCTGGTTCTGCTACCCCTTCTGCTCCAGGGGTGCCTTGGCAGCGTTCAGTATCTGGCCAGTCCGGGTGTTCGGGCGGGGCTCCACGCCGACATCCTGAACTTCAGTGACCGCGAAATCGACCCGAATACGGTTGACCAGGTCTATCTCGATGTCGCCCGTCTCATGGGCATCACTCCGGACCCTTCCAAACCCCGGCCGCAGGTACTCGTCGTCTCCCCTGCCCAGATCCATCAGGAGTATCTCCGGCTCGGCCGATCGGCCAAGGCGCAGGCTGGTATCGCCCTCGCACTCTACGTCCCTCATGCAAACAGGATCCTGATTCCGCATTTCGACCGTACCCTTCTGATCCACGAGCTGGCCCACTATTTCACGTTCCACTATCTGTCTGCTCCCCGCTCCCAGTGGGAAGCGATCGCCGATAAGGTCGTCGATGCCGAAGAGTCTGGGGGTTGAGAGCTGGGCCACCATTGTCAGCCCAGGATCTGCTGCGGCGTATAAACAGGAAGCCTGACATGGCGGGTCGACAGATCAAAGTGGTTATAACAGTGAAGAAGACTGCATAAGTAGTGCGTGATAAATCCCTTCATCTTCCGTTCGTGATTAGCCCCTCGACATCCCCCAGTCGTTCGTCATGAGCTGGTCGAAGGAAACGGCTTGGATGTTTAAGACCGACCCTTCGACAAAGCTCATGGCAGGGTCCCAAGCTCCGGAAAATATTGGATATATCTGACATTAGCATTATAATGCTATTTGTAACACCTCAAAAGGAGTGAACGGTGAAAGCGCGGACAATGGCATATTTCGACCCTGAACAGCTCGAAGCCTTGCGGGCTGAGGCCAAGGCACAGCGAATCTCCTTGGCTGAGCTCATGCGACGTCTTGTGAAACAGCACCTGGAAGAGCGCCAAGGGCTACCTCTCCTTCCCACGGAGACGTACCTGAAGATCGTCGCCTTAGGCTCGAGTGGCCGTCAAGATATCTCCGAGCACCACGACACGTACTTGGGTGAGGCCCTCCACCGCTTCCCCTCTTGAGACTTCCGCCTTTAACGCGAAGAGACTACTCAGCGCGCCCCTCTGATCGTAACGACGCGGAACGCCTTCAAAGGCATCCCCCGAGACAAGGTCATAAAGGCGTAAGCCGGAACCATCGTGGGCGTTGCGCTGCCCACCTCGGAACCCCGCCCTAGTGAAGAGGGCTTGACATCACACATTCATCAGTGTACAGATATGTGTGGAGGTGATCTGTATGGCGACCAATCTTCAAATTGATGACGCGCTGATCACGCAGGCCGTAAGGCTTGGCAAACACCGGACAAAAAAAGCCGCGGTCACCCAGGCCCTGATCGACTACATCCACCGCTTAGAGCAGGACAAGATCGGCTCGCTATTCGGGACGATCGACTACGATCCCACATACGATTACAAAAAGCAGCGCGCGCGCCGATGAAGGTCCTGGTGGACACCAGCGTGTGGTCTCTGGCGCTCCGCCGCAAGGGCCAGAGCGCTTCCGCGCCGGCCGTGGAACTCCGCAACCTGATCTCCGACGGCCGAGTGTGCATGATCGGACCAATTCGGCAAGAACTCCTCTCAGGTATTCGTGACGAGGCGCAATTCAAAACACTGGCGGTTCATCTGGCCGCCTTCCCAGACCTGCCAATCGCAACCGACGATCATGTTACGGCAGCTCGGTTCTTTAACCTCTGCCGCACGAAAGGGATTCAGGGCTCAAACACTGATTTTCTCATCTGCGCGGTCGCCATTCACCACAAGCTTGCCATCTTCACGACAGACAAAGACTTTCCACTCTATGCTGCTTACCTTCCGATCATGTTGCATACACCGATCTGAACGTCCTCATGGCCACCACGAGCCTGCTGTCCACCGCCCGGATCAACTTCCAAACAGGAACGTTCCGCGGCGCTCCTTCTTTCATGTGACCCTCGATCAGACCCGCGAAGGTCGGAATCCACACGCTCCAGCGCCCGTCATGCCCCGGTTGCAACCCCGCCTAACAAAAGGTAGGTCTTCACCGTAACATCTGCCATGGTAGGTTTTACAGACCGCGCGATGTAGTTCCTTCCCGTACGTCGGCGCACATCGCACGACATCTCTAGCAGCCTCCCCCTTTAAAAAGGGGGACCGAGGGGGATTTCAAGACGGGAACGAAAGACTTGCTGAGCAATGACGCGGGGGAACTTTCGGAGAAATTAAGGATACATGGAGCGCAGACTTTTGCACCACACTTCCGACTCAGGACATTAGCGAATCCTCTCAGTGCAGTTCGAAGACTTGGTGTGGTCCGTTGAGCACGAGGGTCCACTGATTGAGGAGTATACTTCCCCACCAGCCCATAAAACACGCGTAGCAAGAAAACCACATCGATCATCACCACTATAAGGTTGGTCTCTACGACTTCGTGTCAGCCCCGATGCCATGACGGCCGGAACCCTGATCGAAGCCCTCGAAGGTCTCGCGGACGATGCCTTCAATGAAAGTCACTTCCTCCTCGCTCAGCTTCTTGAAGTCGCCCTCACGGCGATTCTTGGACAGAGTGCCATTGTTCTGCCTGATGAACAGTACGAGGTTTTCAGCAACTCGGTCCGGCATGTCGACCGCGTCCATGATCCGGCGGGTCGCTTCGTCGTGACGGCGCAGATAGTCGATCTCGCGCGGCAGATCGTGCTCGACGGTGCGTGCAACGCATGCATACAGAAACTCCGCCTCTTCCGTGCAATCGAAATAACGGTAAAGGTCGGCAGTCTGGTTGAGGACCTCGACGTTGTGCCCAAGTGTGGGCCGCCACTCGATAAAAGGCATCAACGGGCCGGAATGGGCCTGCAGCGTTGCGCGATAATCATCGATGCGGTCCAGCATCACAGAGGAAACCGGGAATACCATCCCCGACGGCGTAAATTTCCGCTCGGCGAGGACGTGATGGATCAGGCAGCGGTGCATACGCCCGTTGCCGTCCTGGAACGGATGGACATAGACGAAGCCGAAAGCGGTAGCCGCCGCCTTCAGCACCGGGTCAATGCCGTCATCGCGCATGCGGTCGTTCGCCTCCAGCAAGCCGCCTATAAGATTGTTCAGATCATCAGGCCTTGCACCGACGAATTCCGGGAGCGGGTCGCCGTGGTGGTCCCGTTCGCCTAAAAAGACGCCGTCGGGACGCAGACCGGCGCGTACGAATCGCGTGTCCTCGATAAGGACGCGCTGAAGGCGGATGATTTCATCGAGTGTGAGGCGGTTCTTTCCGGCTTGCAGGACCGCCCTGCCCCATCGCTCCAGCCGGTTGCGCGGCGGGCGCTCGCCCTCAATCTCAAAACTGGCCCGGCTGTCGGCGAGCAGCATGAAACGAGCGGCACGCGCAACCAGGTGGGCGCTGGTGCACCCCACGGTGTCCCTTGCCCTGGCGGCAAGGTCAAGTGCCAGGAATTCCGTGAGCACTTTGGTACGCCGGATGATGGGGCAGAAACGACCGGTACCCAGGAGATTGTCGCGTACGCGGTACCGCTTCGAGAGACGCGGCTTGCCCGTGAAGTACGCCTTGGGGTCAAGAACATCGATAGCCGCGGCGCGCGGCGCATCTTCCACGTGAAGAGTTCGGCCGGTCAGGGTTTCGTAGAGATACCACGCGCGGCGCGCCGGAATGCCGGTCGGCGTGGCGCGGACAATGGCCTCGATCTCCGCCTGCGCCACCGCCTCGAAGATCCGCTTGAGGATCAGGAGATCAATGTCTTCATGGCGGAGCGCAAAAGTCAGGTGATCGGCAAAGGTATCGCCTGGCCAGTAGCGTTTATCAAAAACGGCCCAGACTCCCTCTTTCCGACGGCTCCCGCGAACGTGCTGCTCCGAGACGCAACTCGGCCGCCGAACCGGCCCCGGAATAGCGAGCGCATGGACGAGCGCCGCCCAGCCGGCCAGTCTGGTGCCGTTGGGGACGGTCTTTTCCTGGAAGACTGTGAGAGGAGCCGGGCCAAGCTTCATTGGTCGAGAATCCTTTACTATAGTCGAAAATAGCTAAATTATTGTCAGAATAGTCGAAAATCACTATAGCACACCTTATGGTCGAAACCCATGGATCAATAGCATTCAACTTGCTATCGCCTTAAACTTCAGGCGTGATAACCTTACCTTTGTCTCATCAGACCGACGGCTTTGTAAAATAGCTATTGAAGAAGGTCTCGACATAAGCTTCCTCCGCAGCCTCTCCACGCCGCACCCTTCTGCTCCACGAGCTGGCCCACTATTTCACCTTCCACTACCTCTCGATCCCCCGATCCGACTGGGAAGCGATCGCCGATCAACTCGTGGCTGCCGGATGAGCGGTCAGGGTCTCCCAGATGTTGTCAACAAGGAGCGGATTGAAAATGCGGACGCCTCGGACAGCGAACTGCTGCTCGCCGTTATAGAGGACCGCGCCTTCGGAGCCGCGCGTGATCCCCAGCGCTCGAAACCGCTCTACCCCCTTGACGAAATCTACGGAAAACGTCCCCGCGGACTTGATCTCGATCGGCGTCATTACGCCTTTTTCCCTGATGAGCAAATCGACCTCGTTGCCGTGGGAGTCGCGGAAGAAATATAGCTCAGGCCTGATCCCCTTGTTGAGAGCACCTTTCACGATATCCGTAATGATAAGGTTTTCATACAGACTTCCGCGCAAGGGATCGCGGGATGCCTGTTGTTCCGTGTGGATGCCCAGCAGAAAGGTTGCGAGACCCACATCCGTGAAAAATATTTTTGGGGACTTGATCACACGCTTTCGGATATTCTCGAAGAACGGTGGCAGCTCGAACACAACATACGACGCTTTCAGAACGGAGAGCCAATTCCTGATGGTCATAGCAGATACACCGACATCACTGGAGAGCGAAGCGAGGTTGACGATCTGGCCCACCCGGCCCGCTAACAACGTGAGAAACCGCTGAAACTGCGACAGGTCGCGCAATTGGATCAACGCGCGCACATCGCGCTCGACGTAGGTCTGCAGGTAGCCGTTGAAAAACCTGCGGGGTTCCAAACCCTCCTCGTGAAGCCTCGGAAAGCATCCGCGAACGATCAGGCCGAAAGGGTCACGCGCGGAGGTGTAGCGGCCCAACTCGTGCAGCGAGAACGGCCACAGCGTCAGTATGGCGGTTCGGCCCGCGAGCGACTGACTAATTGCCTCGTGCAGTTGCGGTTGATGACTGCCGGTCAGGATAAACCGACCGCGCGTGGGGGCTTTATCAACCATCCCTTGGACGTAGGAAAGCAGCGCCGGAAAACGCTGCACCTCATCCAGGATGCCGCCGCCTTCCACCTGACTGAGGAATCCTCGTGGATCGGCCTCAGCTGCGATCCGGACATCAGGATCTTCCAAAGAAAAGTATGGTTTATCCGGAAACGTCATCCTGGCCAGCGTGGTCTTGCCTGATTGGCGGGGACCCAGGATGGTCACCACAGGATACTCCACGGCGGATCTGACAAGTTCTTCCGAAATGTCTCGAGTGATCATGGCGCGATAATGCTCCAGGTCTGTGCAGAAAGCAAGTTATAATTCTGATTTGCACAACTTGAGTCAGGCATGGCACAGACCGAACGATGCCGGGCAGAGCCTGCTATCTCTGATAGGTGGTGTCTTATTACGGGGAGCGCTAGCTAGATTGCACTCTTGCACGACATCTCAAACAGCCTCCCCCTTTAAAAAGGGGGATTGAGGGGGATTTCCTGATTGTTCAAATCCCCCCTTACCCCCCTTTGCGAAAGGAGGGAGCAAGCTATTTTATGCTCTGAGTAATAACTCACTCAACTTGTAGAATGATTTGGCTGTACTGAACCCACTGCCGTCACTCTTTTCAATGCCCTTACCGTTCGCCCTGAGCATGTACAAGGGTAAACGGGGTTTGCAGGACAGGTTCTACGAGTAATTTCTTCGCTTTAGCGATGTAGTTCCTTCTCTTCCGTCCGGCGCATCCGCCGATTCCCTCATCCCTGTTCCGTCCAGCCTGCTGCTCGCAACTCACTGACACGAAAGCCTCTGTAGCCATCCCCAGTTAGACGACCAGCCCTCGAACATCCCTGGTACAGCAATTGCGTAGCATCCTACCGGCGCACATCGCACGACACCTCTAGTAGCCTCCCCCTTTAAAAAAGGGGGACCGAGGGGGATTTCAGAGCGGAGGCCAGGGAGATTCGCGGCAATACCCGTGCGCCGGTGGCACGCCCATGGCCATGAAAGATACGGCCTCCGGCAACATCCCCCCCCTTTAGTAAAGGGGGATAGGGGGGATTTCGGGATGGGTGCGGGGGCAGAAACATTCAAGACAGACTAACCAAAAAACGAGGCCGCAACGGATTGCGCCCGTCGCGGCCTCCTGAAACCACAACATCCCACCCAGGAGGAGGAGATGTTCCCCGCTTACGCGGCTCGTGGCTTCATTTATAATTTAGCACGTCCATCGCCGCAGTCCAGTACAACGTTTTTCACATCTCACCACCTCTCTGCAACTCGATCCGGCTTGGGGCGATCGCAGATTAGTGCCTGTCTTTCCTCAGGACACCAAACGTCACTAACGTGACGATATCTGTCACGTCAGAGCCACCATACCCTCATTTCAAAAGGAGACCATTAATCCATGAATCATTCTTCCCTGCCAAGAAATTCACGGAACTCCTTAAAAACACGGAGCCCGATGGCGATTATGCAAAACTCGCGTCATGGTAATGAACTGGCACAACCATTGCTTATCTTATCTGGCATAGAAGGGTCCTTTCCGATAAAGGCAAACCAGCCGCGAGGCTGGGACGCAAAGCCACCGATCAGCAATCGGGCTGACAGCGGGGTTACCGAAGAAAGGAAGGGCGGCCACACCAACCGCTCCTTTCACGGAAAGCGACCTTCAGTGAAAGGAGCGGTTGTCATGTATTCAGCCAAGTTCACATCCCGCCTGGTTGGTCTTCCCCTACTGCTTCGGGTTGCCTTCGCCCTCGCCCTCACACTGTGCTTCACGGAACTCGTTGCAGGTCATGCCGAGGCTTACTATCGAAGGTCAAAGCCGGACTTGACCGTGCCCGCCGTCAGCGCCCCCTCATCGGCCTCTTCAGGCGCGACCATCGTCGTATCCGACACCATCAAGAATCAAGGCACTGCGGCTTCGAACGCCTTTAGCGTTGCGTATTATCTTTCCAAGAGCCCTTCCAGCACCACTGGCGCGGCTGTGCTGGGTACTCAGAATATATCGAGTCTCGCGGCCGGCGCGAGCGTGGCGCTTGTCACCTCCTTCACCGTTCCCGGATCAACTGCAAGCGGCACATTCTATGTGGTCGTGGTCGCCGATTCGACCAATGTCATCAATGAGAGCAATGAGAGCAATAATATCGCCTCTTCTGGAGCAATTTCCATTAAGAACTCAACCCCACCCACGATTAGTTCCGTAACCAGCTCTGGTATCACCGCCAGTAGTGCCACTGTCACCTGGAACACAGATAAGTCAAGCACCTCGCAGGCAGACTATGGGACCACCGCTGCCTACGGCAGCGCGACAGCGCTCAACAGTTCCCTTGTGACGAGCCACGCCGTCACACTGAGCGGATTGACCGCAGGCAAGGCATATCACTTCCAAGTACAGTCCAAGGATGCCGCCGGGAATGCGGCGCTCTCGAGTGACTATACATTCACGACTGCTAGCGCAGGCGCCGGCGGTGAAACCGTTTCTTACTATCAGGCTATCTACGATGCTGAGTACCAAAATAATCAAACCACACTTGATGCGATGGCGGCGAGTGGCGATGGGGGGACGTACTACACCTTCCAATATGTCTTCGGCGGGACGCTGTCCATGTATGAAGCCACACACGATGTGAAATATCTGGAACGAGCCCTCGCATGGGCAGAGACAATGGTCTCAAAGGCTACAATCATCGACAGTAACGGTAATCACAACTGGTCGGGACCGTGGTC
>JAGWQH010000015.1 GCA_028870115.1 Candidatus Methylomirabilota bacterium | reverse complement strand
TACCGGATTCAGTGAGCATGCGCTTACCTTGGTCCACATTGGTCCCCTCCATCCGGACTATGATTGGCGATGCCACCCGGAGGGAACGAACTGCGCGAATCATCCCCTCCGCCAGCCGATCACACCTGAGGATACCCCCGAAGATGTTGATCAGCACCACACTCACAGACCGATCCGAAATCAGGATGCGAAACGCGTGTTCGATCTGTTCGGCGCTGGCGCCCCCACCGACGTCCAGAAAGTTGGCCGGCTCACCGCCGACGAGCTTCACCAGATCCATGGTTGCCATGGCTAAGCCGGCCCCGTTGACCATGCATCCCACGGTGCCGTCCAGCTTGATGTAGTTCAATCCGAATCTCGACGCCTCAACTTCGAGAGGTAACTCCTCGTCCGGATCGCGGAGCGCCTTCAGGTCAGGATGACGAAACAGCGCATTATCATCGACATTCAGCTTGGCATCCAGGGCCAAGAGTCGACCCTCAGCCGTGACCACCAGCGGATTGATCTCGACCAATGAACAGTCTTTTTCCTGAAAGAGTCGGTATAGGGCCGGAAACAGGCTGGCAGCCACACTCTGGATCGGCTGCGGCAGCGCGAGTCCCAACACAAGCCGGCGGATGTGGAAGGGCTGGAGTTGGATGGCCGGATCTACGGTAACCCTGGTGATTCCCTCCGGATCTTTCGTCGCCATCTCTTCAATCTCCATCCCCCCGGTAGCACTGGCCATGATCACGGGCCGTGCTGCCCTGTGATCCAGGACGATCCCGGCGTACAGCTCGCGGCTAACCGCCACTCGCTCCTCTACCAGAACCCTCTTGACCACTTTGCCTTCAGGGCCGGTCTGATGCGTAACCAGGCGGGAACCGATAAGCCGCTCCGCTATCCTTTCTGCTTCCTGCGGTGACGAGGCCAGCGCGACCCCACCAGCCTTACCACGGCCGCCCGCGTGGATCTGGGCCTTCAGCACCACGGCGCCGCCAAGTCGCTCGACGGCGCATCTCGTCTCGGCGGGTGTCGTGACGACCTCGCCTTTTGGAATGGGCACCCCATAGGCCGCAAGGATCGCCTTCGCCTGAAATTCATGAATTTTCATGGATTACCTTCGCTGCAATTCCCTTCCCTGAATCGATCCTGTTCTACCACACACGCCATCGGCCGTTACAACCTAACGAGGAAACCCCGAGGTCGGTGGCGCTGTATGTTGTTTTCGGATGACGAACCGATACCACAGCGCAGATAGCTTCGTCAAGTTTCACGGCATGCGGCTATGCTGCGACCTTTGGCCGTCGTCACATGAAGCAGCAGGTTAGAAGGGAAGGACCTTCAAGAACGCTCCAGCAATGACACCATAACCCTCGGTGTTCGCATGGATGTCAGGCCCTAAAGGCGCCGGCGTACACATCCAGGTCCACTGGCAGATCCGCGCGACATTCAGCGGAACCGTTCCGAAGTCTGGTGATACAACCTTCGTTGCGAAGTCGGTGGTCGAAAAGGCCCCCTCTACGTCCGCTACCGGCGACCCGGCGGCTTTGTATATCGTGTCGAGCGTATCGTTAAACTTGAGGAAAGCCTGGCGGCTGTCCGTGGCGGCAGCACGACCGCCCTCTCCTTGTAGCCAGAAGGCGAGAAACGGGTCGTAGTAGTTCATCCCGACGATCGGGACACCCGGTCCGGCGGCCGCACGGAGCGCTGTGAGGATAGAAGGCAGGTTCGTCTCAACGGCGGCAGAGGCATCGGTGATGCACCTCATGTCGAGCGGCATGGTAATCGAGCAGTTCACGTCGTTTGCTCCGATGTCGATCGTGATGAGGGCCACGGATCCCTGATGGCGCTGCAGGAAGGCCACGGCCTCGTTTAGTTGGGAGCCATGCCGGTAAGAGCAGACCCCGCCGGTGATCATCGTAACCGTTGTCTCGCCGAAACATCCAAGTTTGACGTGTTGAAGGCCCGAAGTCTTGGCGCGGAGGGCGGTGAACAACTGATCGGCGTAACCCTGGGCAAATGAACCGGTCGGCTGGAACCCAGCCGCAAGCGAGTCGCCAAGCGATACGTAGTACTTAACCGCTGCGCGTGCAGCGACTGGCATCGTCAAGACTGCCATCAACACTGCGACTGTTACGACTAGTCTTGAGCAGTGAAATTTCATCGCTTTTTTCTCCTATTCTGTATGCCGACACAGATCGCACTACAACCCCGCGATCCACAAACCTGTTATTGGGACCGTTTCAGTGTCACCCCGGTCGAGCTCGTCAAGATGACGATCAAGTCCGTCCCGCTGCGCTCGGATCGGCGGCGCCGCGTCCGGTCTCATGTGGAGGCTCTCCCACAGGTCCTCAATAAGACGCAGGCGTTCCTCGGATGAGAGCTTCTCGATGTCGATAGCCGGGGTGCGCATGAAGTGATGATACGCGCCTCTGACATACTCGGCAAATTGTTCTTCGTAATGGTTAACATTGCAGCTCAGCGGCGCGTTTTCTGCATCCGCTAGATTGTGTTGTTAGCATATGCTATTTTCAATTTCGCCTTTGAATTTGGTAAATACCGCCTGCGCATCTCCTACAAGCGGTTCCATACGTTCAGGAGAGAGGTTCAGAGCATAGCCGTGGCCGAAAAAGTGGCGGAAGGCCGGATAGCGCTTCAAATCGTCCAGTAACCGGTTCGACAGGATTCCCTTTTCGGTTGCCGCAATCAGCAGATCTCTATGCCAGGATTCCCCTTGTGGGATAGGAAGTGCTTTTGCTTGGAAGACCTGCTTGAGAACATTTTCGATGCCGTTGTAGAAATTGTGAAGCAGTGCTGCTGCGCCAGCAAGTTCAAGCCTGGAGAGCGTTGAGAGCGGGCGCTCAGGTAGCGCGGAGAGTGCGCTTTCTATGGCTTCGTACTCGGCTTCAACACGAAGGCGGTAGTCAGGCATAGAGAGGTACGCTCTCCAGCCGGATGAGTTCTACGAAACGGCTTTTCGTGGACAAGTCAACGACATCGACCGGCTTGGATAGGGCGCACAGAAGTTCGCCGTAGAAGGTGAAAAAGTCCTTTTCCTCAATGCCTTCCACGCCGATGTCGATGTCGCGGCTATCCTTGTCTGGGGACAGACTGGACCCAAAGAGTACCACGTGCTTAACGTGGTACTTAGCGGCTATTTCCTCAATTATTCGTCTGTCCCTATCGGCAATCATGCGCCTAGTATAGCATGTCTTGGCGTGATTGGCCGTTATCGCAGCGCTCACGGCGTTGCGGATCAGCGAACGGGCGAACACGCGAGCTGGCTCGCGTGGACGACCGTCCGCTTGATGGCCGGCGCGAATGGCACAGTCTCTTTGGAACTATTCGGCTTCGCTCGCAGCTGCGAGTATCGGCGGCCAGGCCAGATCGATGACCCTGAGCTGCTCCCTTTCTTCATTCACCAACCGCAAGAGCACTCTTTCACGCTCGCTAAGTCTGAGATCGATCGGTTGTCCATTGTTGGCACCGATTGTTGCCAGAGTGAAGGTTTTGTTTGTAATGGCCTCAAGAATCCTACCCTGCACGTACTGCCGAACAAGCTGGTGAACCACGCCAGGTTCAAATTTCGCATTGTGATCTTGTTTCGGAAACTTGGCCTCAATGAAAACGAAGTAATCGATGTCCTCTACCAAGAGGTCAATCTCATTATCCACTACGCTCGCCACATGGGTGCGTAACTGGTCTTCTAGTACTGCAACTTTGCCTGTTGGCAAACTGTCGAAAACGCGATCATACACTTCTTTGTGGGTTACGGCGCGGTGATGTGCCCAATAGTAGTAGAGCGGATATACATTTGTCTCGCACCGCGGCCTTCTGGTCTGAACGTTCAAGAGGCATTTCTCCAGCCTCAGCGCAGTAAGTAGTAGCGTTAGGGCATGGTCATCCGCCTTGTACCCCAATCGACGACGAACCACACTTGCTTCCATTTGGTCGAGATCAATAAGTTTGTACTCGCCCATCGAAACCTCCCAAAGGAGCCGGTCGCTGTCACGCGGCGGCTCCGCCAGTCCGCATGAAACCCGAGTCTGCCACAGATTCCGAGGAAAACCCGAAAACAGAACAGCCCTTCAGGGCTCATGCCCCAAAGGGCTGTCACATACGTTCCGCCAGTTCAACTGCAGATCCCAACTGGCCGTCATTGTCCTACGCTCCATTTCAGTAGCAAAAGGGCGCCACCAAAGTTGCCAGATGGTAATACTCTCCCGAGGCTGGTGTCAATGGGAAAGTCGCGTCTAAATAGGCCTCAGAACGGCGATAGAAAGTTGTAATTGCGAACGAAGTGAAGCAATCTCGCATTGTTACACTGAGATTGCCGCGCACCCTGCGGGTGCTCGCAATGACGCAAGAAATCGAGTGTTTGCGAGGTCTATCGCTGTTCTCGGGATAGTTATTGGCTTGACACGCGTTCCCATGTCGTGATAAATGAATGGCGTATATGTGGCCAAAAACACTGGCAGACGGTATCCGGGTTGTGATCCAAAGCGCCCGAGCATGATGCGACCCGTGAAGGCACATCCGGCTGGGCGACCCTCCTTGCCTCCACCCATCCTAGAGGTCGATCGGTTTGTCGACGAGTTGCGCCGCGGGTACGCGACTCGGGGACATCCTGTCCATCTCAGGCAGATCCCTTCGAAATCGCCTAGTTATGCGGATCTCGCCGATCCCCTGCCAGGGCCGCTTCGTGATACGCTTCGTCACATCGGTGTTGACCAGCTTTACACGCACCAGTGTGCTGCTATCGAAGCGGCCCGCGCCGGTAAGCATCCGCTAGTCGTCACCTCCACCGCATCCGGCAAGAGTTTGACCTATCTCCTCCCGATCCTCGAACACCTGCTGAGTGATCGTTCGGCCAGAGCCCTGCTCTTATTTCCGATCAAGGCGCTGGAGCAGGATCAACTGAAGATGTTGCAGACCCTACTCCCCTGGGGACAGGATATCCGCGCCGCCATTCTGGACGGGGACACGCCTACATCTCGGCGAGCGAAGCTTCGGGACGATCCACCACAACTACTGCTGAGCAATCCGGATATGCTCCACCTCTCACTGCTGCCCCACCACGCCCAGTGGCGCGAGTTCTGGCGTAACCTCCGCTATGTGGTGCTCGATGAACTGCACACCTATCGCGGGGTCTTTGGCTCGCACATCGCCCACGTTCTGCGGCGTTTACGTCGGGTGGCAGCCGCCTACGGAGCGCAGCCGCAGTTTATCGCCTGTTCGGCGACGATCAGTAATCCGCTCGGTCTGTCGGAGCAACTCACCGGCCTGCCGTTTCACCTGATCGAGGCGGATGGGGCCCCGCAGCAGGGCAAGCGTTTCCTTCTGATTAATCCGATCGCCAGCCCCTATACCGAGGCGACCGACCTGCTGCTCCGCTGCCTCCGAAAGGGGTTGAAGACCATCGCCTTCGCCAAGGCCAGAAAGATCGCCGAGCTGATCGCCATGTGGGCCAGGCAAGCCGACCAGAAGCTTGGCAACAGGCTTGCGGCCTATCGAGCAGGTTTTACGGCCGACGAACGCCGAGCCATCGAACGCGGGCTGTTCAGCGAACAACTGGCAGGAGTCGTCACCACATCAGCGCTGGAACTCGGGATTGACGTGGGCGGGTTGGACGCCTGCCTCCTCGTCGGTTATCCCGGCAGCATCACCAGTACCTGGCAACGGGGCGGTCGCGTGGGCCGCGGCCGCCGGGAGGCCCTGATCATCCTGATCGCGCTTCCCGATGCCCTCGACCAGTACTTTTTCCGCCACCCCGAAGACTTCTTCAGTCGTCCCTACGAGGCGGCCATCGTCGATCCCGGCAACCATCAGATCTTGGAGGCGCATCTGGTGGCGGCGGCCTCGGAAGTGCCGTTGCGATTCGATGACTCGTTCTATACCGCTGCAAAGGATCTCATCCAGTCGCTCCACGATCAGGGCAGGTTGCTGTTGTCGGCGGATGGAACCGAATGGTACGCCCGCGAGCGCCACCCCCAGCGGCGGATTAACATCCGCTCCATGGGAGAGGCCTGTGCGATCCTTGACCAGACCGGTCGGGCCATCGGCACGATTGACGGGATTCGAGCCATACACGAGTGCCACCCGGGAGCCATTTATCTGCACCAAGGGCAGCAATACGAGAGCATGAGCCTGGACCTGATTCAGCATAAAGTCCACGCCAAACCGGTCACCGTCGATTACTATACCGCGCCACTCGCCGAAAAGGACACGGAGATCCTCGAAATCCTGGAATCCAGGGACCACCAGGGGATCCCCTACCACCTGGGCCGCCTGAAAGTCACCGAGCGGGTGCTCGGCTATGAGCGCAGGCGGATCTTCGGCCAGGACAAGATCGGGTCGTACCAATTGAATCTGCCACCCATGACTTTTGAGACCGTTGGCCTCTGGTTTGAGGTACCTGATGGGTTGAAGGCTGGCGTTGAGGAGGCAGGGTTGCACTTTATGGGGAGCATTCATGCGGTAGAACACGCCATGATCGGCCTCTTCCCGCTTTACGCCCTCTGTGACCGCTCGGATATCGGCGGGATCTCGTATCCGATTCACCCGCAGGTCGGTCGAGCGGCTATTTTCATCTATGACGGCTACCCCGGCGGGATCGGGCTGACCGAGCGCGGCTTCCAGGTCCTGCCGGAGCTGTTCCTCAAGACACGACAGCTCCTGGAAGAGTGCCAGTGCGAATCCGGCTGCCCCTCTTGCGTTCACTCACCAAAGTGCGGCTCGGGCAACAAACCGCTCGATAAGCAGGGCGCGCACCTGACTCTTCAGGGCCTGCTCGGGGAGACGCCATGGACCGATACCAAACGGTCCCATTCTCATTGGTTTTCAACCCCGTCACAACCGCAGGCGAACGAGGCGTCGGAGACTACTGCTGTCATGCCCCATGCTCTCGTCTTCGACCTGGAGACGCAGCGGAGCGCCGAGGATGTCGGCGGATGGGAACAGCGGCATCGGATGGGCCTGGCAGTCGGCGTCGTCTACGACCTTGATTGCGCCACGTTCAGGGTCTACACCGAGGAGCAGGCTGACGCCCTCATCAGCGACCTGGTCCACGCGCGCCTGATTATCGGATTTAACGTCCGGCGTTTCGACTTTGATGTACTGCGCGCCTACGCCGACCTCGACTGGAATGCCCTCCCCACTCTGGACATCCTCGAGTGTATTCACCGACGGCTCGGGTTTCGGCTGAAGCTGGATCACCTGGCTCAAGAAACCCTCGGGGAGCGGAAGTCGGCGGATGGACTGCAGAGCCTGGCCTGGTTCAAGGCGGGAGAGATCGAGCGGGTCATCGAATACTGCAAACAGGACGTCCTCCTGACCAAGCGGCTCTACGACTTCGGCCGGCAGCACGGGTATCTGTTATACCGGGACATCCAGGGGCGGGCAGTCCGGCTGCCGGTAGACTTTGATGAAAAACTGTTTTCGCAGCAGCCTCGGTAGAGTATAATGCGACATTTAGTGAAGCGTATTCTCTTGGCGGATGAGCGAACTGGAACACGGTCATCGGAGGGTTGAATGGTTGTCCTAGACTATAAGCAGATTACGCGGGCCTACGCTATCTTATCGCCCATGTACGACTTCCTGTTCGAAAGGATCTTTCACCCGGGGCGCGTCGCAGCGGTGCAACTTCTCGATGTCAAGCCGAACGAGAGGGTGCTCGAGGTGGGGATCGGAACTGGACTGAATCTCCCGCTCTACCCGCAGGACTGCCACCTCGTCGGAATCGATCTCTCCCGGCCGATGTTAAGTAAGGCCGAGGAGAAGGTGAATGAATACGGGATGGATAACGTGACCATTAAGGAGATGGACGCGTCGAAGCTGGAGTTTCCGGACGCGCACTTCGACCATGTGCTGGCCACGTACGTGATCAGCGCGGTTCCGGAACCGGTTCAGGTCCTCCGAGAGATCAAACGAGTGTGCAAGAAGAAAGGCCACATTGTAATCTTGAATCACTTCAAGAGCGAGAACCCGGTTGTCGGTACCCTGGAAGAGCTGGTGGCCCCGCTGTGTACCCGACTCGGATTTAAGACCGACCTGAAGCTCATGCCCGTCCTCAAGGAAGCGCAACTGACTCCAGAGCAGTTGCACCGCGTCAACCTTCTGAATGGCTGGCGTCTCGTTCGCTGTCTGAATGAATAAACAGCGCCGCTATTCCGCACCACCTCTGACGATTGCACTCGCCTCCTTTCTGATCGGTGTACTTTTCATCCCCTGGACTGCCGTACGAGCCGAAGAGCGCAAGGACGTATACGAAATGGAAGTGCTGGGCGTGGCCGCCACTCCAGGTGGCGACCAGACCGTCGTACTCCTTCGCGGCAAAGGGGAGAAGCGCGAGCTTACACTCTTCGTTGGACCTGCTGAGGCTCAAAGTATTGCTGTTCCTCTACAGCAGATCACACCTCCCCGCCCTTTGACCCACGATCTGATCGTTTCCCTCCTCTCCGCCTTTCACTCTCGCCTGCAACGAGTCGTTATCAGCGATTTTAAGGACAATACCTACTATGCCACCCTCTACCTTGAGACCGATGGCAAAGAGATTACGGTCGACAGCCGACCCAGTGACGCCATTGCCCTCGCGCTGCGGGCCGGTGTCCCGATCTACGCCAGCAGTAAAGCGTTGGAGGGCGCGAGTTCCAACCAGTCGTCCCGATAATCCTTTCGGCGCCCGGCCTGCCAAGGCGCCTCGCGGGTGAAGCGCATCGATCCTGTACTCCACCATATTGTCGAAGCGGTCTCCGAACCCGGGATACGGAGATACCTCGATCGGCTTGTGGGGCCACGGGACCCGTTTAACGGATATGCCGGCATGGAAGCCGCTGCCGACGCCATCGCGGAGGCCTTCAGAGGTTGTAGTCTTCAGTTCACCGAAGAGCGATTTAGGTGTGAGGGCCGCTGGTACCGGAACCTGATCGCTTCGCATCCGGGATCGTCCGGCGATGAACAGGTGTTGATAGTCGCCCACTACGACACCGTACCGAACAGCCCTGGAGCCGACGACAATGCCAGTGGGGTAGCCGGACTACTCGAGGTCGCCGGAGCCTTAGCCTGCCATCAATTCACGCATGACCTGATCTTTATCGCCTTCGCCCTCGAAGAGTATGGAAACCCGGGCAGCCTGTACTATGTGGAACGGGCGAAGGCCTCTGGCGCGTCGATTATCGGCGTCTTCGATATGGAGATGATCGGCTATACCGGCCCGACCCAGGCTGCACCCCAGGGGATCCAGGCGCCTGCGACGGGGGATTTCATCGGTGTGGTAGGAAATCGACGATCGGAGGGGCTTATTTCCCTCTTCAAAGAGGCGGCGGCCATGGTTGCCCCCTCGCTGCCTGTACAGGCTTTCGTTGTAGAGGGAAACGGGGAGAATCTTCCGCTCGTGCGCCAGAGCGATCATGCGCCATTCTGGGACGCCGGCTACCCGGCTGTCATGATCACTGATACCGCCTTCCTGCGTAACCCATATTACCACCTGCCTGCAGATACCATCGACACCCTTAATCTTCATTTTCTTTGTCAGGTGACCGCGGCGACTGCAGCGTCGGCTGCTTTGCTGGCCGACTTCGCCTAAGACCAGAACCCTTACACCGGTTCGACCACCAAGCTGGTAGTGGTCCGTGTCACCGCCGGCAGCGCCTGAACATGATTCACGGTATCCCATAGGGCGCTGAGATCCGGCGCCTCGATAAAGGCGACAACATCAATGTTGCCGGTGACAATATGCGTAAACTTAACCAATTGCAATTCCCTGATCGTATCTGCTACCTCTTCCTCCCTGGCCTTGCTCGTCGTGATGAACACGTAGGCGTGGACCATCGATCCTCCTTCAATCAGATATGCCCTTACCGCAAATGCCGCCATTAAATGGAACCAGTAAACGCGAAGCTCCTATGAAGCATCGAATAGATCAGAGAGGTTATGTGGGACTGTTGCGTATAGTGTAGGTACCACCTGGATGATGCGACTTCGTCGAAAAGTGATCATATCACGTAGCGAGTCTGCCATCCTTTAAAACTTAGATGGCGCATGTTACCATAAAAGCAGTTACACGTAGTTTAAAATATGAGAGGAGGTGGACAAGATGAAGGTTGCGAAGAGGAGTCTGGCTGCACTGGTGATCGGAATCCTGCTTATGACCGGTCTTGTGCTCGTTGTGGCGGAGCCTGCGTCGGCGAGGACCCATTTCTCCTTCGGCCTGAATCTGGCGGTTCCCCTGGCGCCCTACCCTCCGTATGCTTACCCCTATCCGCCCCCCGTATACTATCCGCCACCGGTCCCGTACTACGGCGCCTATCCCCCTTGCGCGCGGGTCTGGGTTCCGGGGTACTATGATGGCTATGGTAACTGGGTCTTCGGATACTACCGCTACGATTGTGGCTACTACGGCTATTAAGGCCGGTAGCTTGCGCCGGCCATCCCTGTAGGGTGTATTGCGCAGCCAAACCGTAACATCGTAACCAGGAGGTCACAGTGAAACGCGCCGTTGCGCTTGTGGCATTGACGGTCACCCTCTCGGGATGTGCCAGCCTTGCGGTTCGTCCGTGTGATTCGGTTGGGACTCGCGACTCGAAGTATGCCGCGCGGTTCTTCCTCGGCATCATTACCCTTGGTATCTTTGAGGCCGGCGTTCAACAAGAGCAGGCCGTCGAGGCAATGGAGGGATGGCGCTTCTGCCCACGGCCGGCGCCAGTTGCCTGGCAGAGGCCGCCACCAGCTATGGGTATGCCAAGAACGCCGGGGATGCTGGTCAACGCCACCAAATGGACCGTCGACGTGTATCTGGACATTGACCCGGCCATTGCCGGGATTCCACCACTTCTCACCCTTCGACCAGGTGAATCGCATCAACTGGCTTTGGTGGCTGGACGCCACCGAGTTGTCGCCAGGCCGACCGCAGAGACTGCTGTAGGGGCGGCATCCTCCAGGCGATACGAGCGGCAGATCGAGATCGACCCACGGGATCGAAGTTTTCAGCTTCAACTTTTCGAAGCGGACTTCAAGTAGAAGAGGTTCAGTTCAGTAGAAAACAGATGGAAGCCTTATGTACGTCGAAGTGATCTGGCGACTGTAGAGGAACGATCGTGAAGCAAAGCAAAGCAGTCATGGGAATTATCGCAAATATCCTTGTCCTCCTGCTCCTCGTTTCGGTTCCTGCTGTCTTCGCCCAAGCGGGCGGCAGAGGAGGTGGCGGGGGAGGGGCAGGCGGCGGAGGCCGCGCTGGTGGCTTCGGAGGTGGAGGGATAATCGGGGGAAGCCGGAGCGGTAGTACGGTGGGTGAAGGAGCCAGAGGCGGCATGATCGGCAGTGGCGGACGGAGCCATCCATTCCTTGGTCCCGTACACCGTCAGCACTTTCATCATGATCATTTCTTCTTCGACTTCGGCATAAGCGCCTTTGTCCCGGTTTGGTGGTGGTATGATCCTTACTACTATTACTGGGGTACACCTTCTTATTACCCCTACTACGGCGATCCGTATTCCAACTACTACGGCTATCCCTACTATTGGTCGGATCCATGCCTCTCACAAGATCCGGCCTCTGGCCCATACTGCCCTCCTGCAGCGGACAACCCTAACTACCCCGGCTACAGCGTCCCATCTGTATACTACCCGTCGCCCGCGCCACCGGTCCAGCCCGAGAGCAGCTACGAGTCGCAACCTCCAATGCGTCCTCAGTAGCCGGTACCTCCGGTCAACGACCAGTCTCCTTAGGCAACGTCTCTAACTTCGATCAGGTGGGTCAGGAGCCCTCTAATCGGTTTTTATCCTTCAGTCGGCGAGATCGGTCTTTCCGGCTTCGAACGGATACGAAGGCTTGTAGATCGGACGATGCCCTTCCAAAACCGGGAACGGGAAGGTCACTACCTCGTACAACCCGGTAAGGGTTCGCGCAATCCCCCAACTCAATCCCTCCAAGACCCCAACCGTCAGGCCGTATACCGGTCCATCCTCAAGCGTGTCGTAATAGATCGTCTTCGGCACCTCCACGACGACACCAAGTCCCATATTGGCTACTCCGCGCACCGCCTTCTGAGCCATCATCCCTGCAACGGGCTCCTCTTCCGCGAAGGCCACGGTCACCGAGCCATTCACCAGTACTGCCAATACAAGTGCCACCAGCCAAATTTGTTTCATCGTTTGTTTCATCCTCATCGCCCTCGTGTTCACCGATCATCGACCGGGCACCCACGCTGTACTCACCTGGGGTAAAATCGAAGCCGTAATACTATAGCACGGCGTCAAGAGCCGCCACAACTGGAACAGCGCAACCCGAGGCGAGATACCGCAGCGCAGGAGCAGGCCTTTGTATCTACCCGGATTGGGGAAGCACCTGGGCTCGCCCTGCATTCGATAGAAGGGGACAGGCGAAGGGCCTTTCGGACTCATTGACGAGGTCTTCACGTGGATGCTAGGATGACATAGCAAGAAGGAATCTACATTCACGCGGAAAGGAGGAGATGATGCAGATGGTCGTTTCTGTCAGACAAGGGGTAGCTTTACTGTTGTGCCTATTCCTAGTCGTCGGCGGTACGTTTGGCTGTGCAGCTATTGAAGAGCAGGTCAAGGCGCATCCCGAAACGTCCATTGGCGCCGGTGTTGGGACTGCTGCCGGCCTGTTGACCGGAGGGCTGATCTTCGGCAACGCCACCGGGACTCTGTTGGGCGGTCTTGTGGGGGGCCTTACAGGCGGCGTGATTGGCAATGTAATGGAGGCCCGATCCCAAGATCGAGCGGCAACGTCCCAACGCTACAACTACGGCCCGGCGCAGGGAACCATGCTCAAGATCGAAGCCGTCGAGGCACATCCCGCTCAGGTCCGCCCTGGCGACATAATCAACCTTAACATGAGGTTTGCCGTGTTGACCCGAAACGCTCAGCAAACCGTTCAAGTCTCAGAACGCCGACAGATCTTATTCAATAGTTCCGCCGTTGGCGACTCGACCTTGCAAGTACAGCGAATGGGTGGGACCTGGACCAGCAGCCAGCCGCTCACCCTTCCCGCGAACGCAGCGAGCGGCAGCTATCGGGTGATCATGAGTGTAAAGGCGGATGGCACAGAGGCAACCCAACAAACCACCTTCACCGTTGTCCGGTAAACGGCTATGCGCGTCTGATGCGTGGGGTCGCTCAGCTCACCCCATCGACGAGACACGCTCCGGCCGAACATAGAAGGGCGCGCTAAGGATGCCATTCAAAGACGAGATCGCTACTGCCGTCGATCGGCTCTCGAGCGAGCTGATCGCCACCAGCCGCTTCCTGCATCAGCATCCGGAGCTGGCCTACGAGGAGCAAGAGTCGGTACGACATCTGACCTCACTCCTCAAGGCGCACGACTTTGAGGTAATTGAGGGTGTTGGCGGATTGCCGACCGCCTTTGTTGCCAAGGCAGGTGTCGATCAACCATCCGCAACCATCGCCTTTCTTGCCGAATACGATGCCCTCCCTTCGCTGGGCCATGCGTGCGGCCACAACCTGATCGCCACCGGTTCCATTGGCGCTGCCCTGGCTTTACAGCCGTCTCTGGCTGCGCTCGGGGGACGAGTCCTTGTGATCGGCTGCCCCGCCGAGGAAAAGGGCGGCGGTAAGATTGCTCTGGTGAAGGCCGGTCTATTCGCCAACGTCGATGCAGCACTTCTCGTTCACCCGAGCAACCGAACCGAGATATTCAAGAGCGCGTTAGCAATGCGGGCGCTCCGGGTTGAGTTCTTCGGAAAGGCAAGCCACGCCGCGGCGGCCCCACATCTCGGCATCAACGCTCTCGATACGGTGGTGCTTGCCTTCACGAATCTTAATGCGCTCCGCCAGCAGATCCGGGACGATGCCCGGATCCACGGGATCATCACCGACGGCGGTCGCGCGCCCAATATCATCCCGGACTATACGGCCGCGCGATTCTGTATTCGGGCGCTCGACCTTGACTACCTGCACGATCTGCACCTCCGCGTAGTCGCCTGCCTCGAGGCAGCGGCCAAAGCTACGGGCGCCACAGTGACAATTCGCGAAGAAGGCGAGGAGTACCATCCGATGAAAGGCAACCGAGCGCTAGGCGCCCTCTTCCAGGCAAACCTGGAGGCGTTGGGTGAACGGGTGGAGCAGACGCCTGAGAATCAAGAAACGGGTTCCACCGATGTCGGCAATGTCAGTCAGGTGGTCCCCACGATCCACCCAACTATCGCGCTCACCGACCAATCTAGCGTGGTCTGCCACTCTGCCGCCTTCGCCGAGGCCGCCGGTGGGACATCCGGGGACCGAGCCATGCTCATCGCAGCCAAAGCACTGGCAATGACTGCGGTAGACCTACTCGCCGACTCCATCGTGCGACAGCAAATTCAGGAAGAATTTGGGAGAAAATGAGTCAAGCTCGACGAAGCGCCACAGCGTCCGCGCCAATCCACGACGCATGGCCCCGGTTTAAGCCTCAATATCGGTGTTCGCCCCAGAACACTCGATGAAGCTCTCAGTCGTCATCCCGGTCTACAACGAGCGGGACACCGTGGAGTTGCTCCTTAAGCGGGTGGAAGAGGCCCCCTACGAGAAGGAGATCATCCTTGTCGATGAGGCCTCAACCGATGGGACGCGTGAGATTCTGACCAGGTTGGCAAGGGACCACGAGATCAGGTGCGCCTCGTCCTTCACCAGGACAATTGTGGTAAGGGAGCGGCGATTCGAACCGCAGTCGAACACCTGACCGGCGACATCGTCATCATTCAGGACGCTGACCTGGAGTACGACCCCAAGGACTATCCCAGGCTGCTTGAACCCATCTTGGATGGCCACGCCGATGTCGTTTTCGGCAACCGATTCCATGGAGGTCCTCATCGTGTCCTCTACTTCTGGCACTACCAGGGCAATCGGCTTCTCACCACCCTCTGCAATATGATGACCAATCTCAATCTTGGTGATATGGAGGTCGGATACAAAGTCTTTAGAACCGAAGTGCTCCAACGACTGCGACTCAAATCAAACCGGTTCGGCATCGAGCCTGAACTGACCGTGAAGGTGGCGAAGCTTCACTGTCGCATCTACGAGGTCCCGATCGCCTATCACGGCCGGACCTATGCTGAAGGAAAGAAGATCACCTGGCGAGACGGTCTGGTAGCCCTCTATTCCATCGCCCGCTTCCGGTTGTTCGATTAAACCAATGGCGACAGACCTTGCTCACTTTTTCCCGTATCCGCCGTTGAGTGATCAGACCAATCAAGCCGTAAAACGGTAGCCATGAAAGTCATTGGCCTTATGTCGGGGACGTCGGCCGACGGGATCGATGCCGCACTTCTTGAGATCGGCTCAAACAAGGGGCTCCCGAAGCCCCGACTCCTGCACTTCGCGGTATTTCCTTTTCCGGATGCGCTTCGGGAGCGCATTTTGCGAGTAGCAGACGCTGGATCTGGCGCCACCTCTGAGATCTGTCGTATGAATGTCTTGCTTGGTGAGCTTTTCGCGAAAGCGGCGATCTCGGTGGCCCGGCGTGCCGGTGTGCCGCTACGCGATGTGACGCTCATCGGTTCGCACGGGCAGACCATCGCCCACTTTCCGAACCCCGGGGTTGAGCACGGCGTGTCGGTTCGCTCCACTTTACAGATCGGTGAACCATCGATCATCGCTGAGCGAACAGGAGTGACGACCGTGGCCGATTTCCGCCCGCGAGATATGGCCGCAGGCGGCGAGGGCGCACCGCTCACACCCTATCTACATGCGCTTCTGTTTCGACATCTCCGACGGGACCGGATTGTCCTGAATCTGGGCGGGATCGCTAATCTCACTTTCCTGCCAAAGGGGCGTGGGTTTCGCGGCGTGCTCGCATTTGACACCGGACCGGGTAACGTCTTGATCGATGGTCTCGTAGCACGGTTGAGCAGCGGGGCAATACACGTTGACCTAGACGGCCGGATCGCCGGGGCTGGAGAGGTCAACCGGCGGCTGCTGCGCTTCCTCATGGCTCACCCATATTTGAAGCGCCGACTACCGAAGAGCACCGGGAGAGACGCCTTTGGTCCACCCTTGATCGACACCCTGCTCCACCGCGCCGCAGTCCGCGGCATCACGGAGGAGGACATGGTCGCTACCGTCACCGCCTTTACGGCGGAGTCGGTGGCGCTTCATGTGAAACGCGAACTCCCGCGCAGTGCCGCTTCGGCGGAATTGATCACTTGTGGCGGCGGCGCCAACAATCCGATGCTCATCAAACAGCTTCAGGAGGCCTTGCCTGAGTGCCGTCTTCTCACCGCCAATGAGGCGCGCTTTCCCGGCCGGGCCATCGAGGCTTCAGCTTTCGCACTGCTCGCCTATCTCACCGCCCACGGCCTGCCAGGGAATCTACCCCGCATTACCGGGGCGACCCATAGCGCGATCCTGGGCAAGATTATCCCGGGACGGACATTTAGGGGGCTACGATGAACAATTCAGCGTATTACGAAGCCGTAATACAACTGCTCGGTGAGATTCAGCGGACTCAAACGGACGCGATAGACCGGGCCGCCGATCTGATCTTCTCATCCCTCGTCACTGACGGAGTCCTGCACATCTTTGGAAGTGGTCACTCCCATTCAGTGGCCGAAGAGGCGTTCCATCGCGCCGGTGGGCTGGTTCCCGTCAACACCATGACCGAGTCGTTTCTGAGCCCGCTCACGTCCCCCAAAAAGAGCGGACGCCTAGAGCGGCTGAGCGGCGTCGCCGCGATTCTTCTCGACTACCACGCGCCGCAGCGCGGAGAGGTCCTCATCATCATCTCGAACGCCGGGATCAACCCGGTCTCGGTCGAACTGGCTCTGGAGGCGAAGGAGCGAGGACTCACAGTCATCGCCATCACGTCGCTCCGCCACGCCCGAGCCGTAGCTTCTCGCGATCCCAGCGGTAGGCGCCTTTTCGAGGTGGCAGACCTCGTCATCGACAATGGCGGCGAGGCCGGCGACGGCGCCCTTGCCTTTCCCAGCCTAGCGGCGAAGGTGGGACCGACTTCACTTGTAGCCGGGGCCTTCATCATAAACTCGATCGTCTGCGGCGTCGTGGAGAGGTTCATCGTGAAAGGGCTTGTGCCACCGGTCTACATCAGCGCTAATCTCCCAGGCGGTGATGAACACAATCGCCGGCTTGAAGCGAAGTATAAAGGACGAATCATATTATTGGCTTGAGAAAGCCTCATTACTTTACACCCTGACTGATGATTTATGGCTACCTATGACTTGGTAATCCGAGGGGCTGACCTTATCGACGGGACCGGAGCCCCCGCGCGGCGGGCCGACCTTGCCGTAGCCGGCGACCGGATCGCAGAGATCGGACAGATCGCCCCCTCCTTAGGGTATCGGGTCATCGAGGCGACGGGTCTCACGCTTGCCCCGGGCTTCGTGGATATCCACTCGCACTCCGATTATCATCTTCTGCTTCAGCCGACGGCCGATAGCGCCGTTCGACAGGGGGTGACCCTGGAGATCGGGGGCAATTGCGGCTACGCGGCCGCCCCGATATGGGGACCATGGCTCGAAGAACGGGCGACCATGTACCGTGATCTCTACAGTCTCGACCATGCGTGGCAGGGGGTGGCGGAGTACTTCACGAGGCTGGAGGCAGCGGGGATCTCTGAGAACTTCGGCCTCCTGATCGGCCACAACACGCTGCGGGGCTCGGCTATGGGAGGCGCCAACCGGGAGCCGTCAACAGAAGAGTTGGAGGCGATGATCGACGGAGCGCGACGAGGGATGGCTGAGGGCGCGCTTGGTGTATCCACAGGCCTGGTGTATGCTCCGGCCTGCTTCTCCAGGCCTCAGGAGCTTACCGCGATTGCGGCCGCGGTGCGAGAGGCTGGCGGCGTGCTGACCTGCCACATGCGAAACGAAGGTGATGGGTTGCTTGAGGCGATCGAGGAGATTGTCGGCATAGCAGAGCATGCGCACATCTCTCTTCAGATCTCTCACCTCAAGACCTCCGGCGAACGCAACTGGCCGAAGCTAGTCGAGGCGTTTCGCCTCATCGAAAACGCACAGGCGAGAGGTCTTGACGTATCCTGCGACCGGTACCCGTACACCGCCTCCAACACCGGGCTTCAGGCGGTCTTACCGGATTGGGCCTTAGAAGGCGGACAACGGGGGCGGGTCGAACGGCTGCGCAACCCGGCAGCGCGCGCCCGAATTGCGCAGGAGCTGACCATGCGCTACCCAGCCGATTACTGGTCCCGACTGATGATCTCCGAAGTCACTCAGGAGGCACATCGACGATACGAAGGATTGCGCGTCAGCGAGGCGGCGAAACTGGCCGAGATGGAGTCGGTTGACTTTGTCCTCGAGCTGCTTCCGGCAGAGCGGATGCAGGTCGACGCTATCTTCTTCACCATGTCTGAAGACAACCTGAAAGCGATCCTCCAGAAGCCGTATGCGATGATCGGGTCAGACTCCGGCTGTCGCAGCCATCAGGGTCCGCTCAGTCACGGTCGTCCCCATCCGAGAACCTTCGGGACGTTCCCGCGGGTGCTGAGCCATTTTGTGCGAGAAAGGCGTATACTCGATCTGCCCACCGCTATCAGGAAGATGACCTTGGATCCATGCCGAAAGCTTGGCCTGCCGGACCGGGGGCGTCTGCAACCCGGCTGCGTGGCGGACCTGGTCCTCTTCGACCCAGTGACCATATCCGACCAGGCCACCTACGAGGCGCCGATCCAGTACCCCGCCGGCATTCACCATGTCTTCGTCAACGGGATCCCGGTGGTTGAGGCCGGTGAGCACACCGGCGCTCGACCAGGACGTATCGTGCGGAGGAGCTGTTCTGGGCCTCGTCGAAGGGGATAACGGATGCGACCGAAGATCGGGATTACGAGCTGGCACCATTGGGATGACGACGAGCGTTGGGAGGCGATCCTGGAGGCCTACCCCCGCGCTGTCCTGCAGGCCGGCGGCCTGCCGCTGATCCTACCGAGCAGCCATGCGGAGACTGCCCCGAGTCCCGTCGAAGGGCCCGCCCTGGCCGAGGCGTATCTGGACGCGATTGATGGGCTCCTCCTGACCGGAGGGGCCGACATCCACCCCTCCTTCTATGGGCAGATCGTGCTCGAACGATGCGGCGAGATCGACGAAGAGCGGGATCGTTTCGAAGTGGAGCTGGTTCACGCTGCCCGCAGCCGTGACCTACCGCTCTTAGGAATCTGTCGCGGCCTCCAGGTCCTGAACGTGGCCATGGGCGGCAGCCTCTACCAGGACCTCTCCTACCGGAAAGAGACCGACCCGGCCCATCAGAGCCTTCGAGAGCGGCGCGGGGAGCCGGCTCACCAGGTCACAATTGTGGAAGGCTCTCGCCTTGCCGGAATTCTTGAGATTCGAGAGTTGCGCGTGACCAGTACGCATCATCAGATTATCCGCGACCTGGCGCCCGGCCTCGCGGTCAACGCCGTGGCCCCTGACGGAGTCGTGGAAGGGGTTGAGGGCACTGGACGCTTTCTCCTCGCCGTCCACTGGCATCCTGAACGGATGTTCACCCATTATCCCAAACAGCTTACGCTCTTTCGAGCGCTCGTTGACGAGGCGGCAAAAGCACGTCATCGCTGAATACCCCGCCTCGAATCTCTCATCCCCCTTTTTTATAAAACGGAGTTCGGGGAGATTTGTATCTCACAAGCCGCACCTGTCGTATCAGGCGCAGCAAGCAGCGCCCCTACTGCTGCCCCATGCACTCTCCCTTCGCAGTGGCAATAAGGTCGTCGAAAGGAGGGGGCACGTCTTTGAGCGGCTCGTGCCAACTCCTCCCCTGCTCCTTCTGCTTCTCACGTAATATAATCCACATCGCGCACGTCCGACCGCTGTGAAGCCAGAGTCGAAGCCCAATACGCTCCGCGTTGATCTCCTGGGCTAAGGTATATTCGCTGCCACTCATCATGCCTTCTACGATCCCGGTCAGCAGGAGACCTCCAGGCACCACAGCGATAGCGGCAAGTTCTACGGCCTGACGACTGTCTGAGACATCTGTTTTACTGACGGGATGGGCCAGCAGGTCGTGACCCATGCTGTGGGCGATAAGCTGGACTAACTCGTCGTCGGACGCATCACGAGCTGTCGGCTGACCGATATAAATGATGCCTGGAGCGATATTCCACCCGGAGGCCCGGTCATCGCCCACAATGTGGAACGTAAACGAGCGCCTGGACACGTTTGAGGGGAGGGCCTTCACGAGCGACTGAGCGCTTCGCTCCACGCGGAGCTTCTCATCAGGGACCGACACAACTTGCAAGCCGGTGCCGGGAGCAGCGCATGCGGTAAGCGCCAGTACGATGAGCGGGACAACCATCCGGCGCCGACGCTTCATGACGGAAGCTGCGCCAGTCGCTCAATGAGTCGCCGATGGGCATCACAGCCCACAACCGTGCGGATCTCCTCGACGGAAGCGACGGGCTCGCGGCGCACTACCTGCGCCTTCGCCTTGGCGATGCGGTCACACGAAACCCGCACCCTCGCCTCGGACAGTCGTCCGGTCTCTACAGCTTCAGCCACGGCGCGGAGCGCCTGCCGCTGCGCCGCCTCGTCATGACAAATCAGCATCAGATCGCCCCCGGCCTCCAGGAACCGAACACCCGCCTCACCGGGAGGGGTGCTGTCAGCGATCCCCTGCATCAAGAGGTCGTCACTGATGACCAGACCGCGAAAACCCATCTGTTCTCGCAGTAGATCAGTCAGGATCGATCGAGACAGGGTGGCCGGCTGTTCCGGGTCCAGAGCAGGGATCAGGAGATGAGCCGTCATCAGCGCCGGGATGCCTGCGTTGATGGCGATGGCGAATGGAACAAGTTCGGCCGCTGAGAGCCTGTCGAGGTCATGCGGTACGACCGGTAGCGCCAGGTGAGAGTCAACCGTGGTATCGCCGTGGCCGGGAAAGTGCTTACCAACCGCCACCACTCCCTGGTCCGCGAGCCCTCTGAAAAAGGCGATCCCATGCCGGGCCACCATATGCGGGTCTGAACCATAGCTTCGACCCGCCATAACCGGGTTAGCAGGATTCGTGAGGACATCAAGCACCGGCGCCATATTCATGTTAATCCCGACCGCCATCAACTCCCTGGCGATCGATGCGGCTATCGCGTTGGTCAACTCCGCCGAGTCCGCCGTCCCAACCGCTTCGGCGGATGGCCACTGCGTGAAAGGGGGCTGGAGGCGAGCCACCTTCCCGCCCTCCTGGTCAATCGCGAAGAAGAGCGGCGTCAACGAGGCAACTTGAAGCGCGTCGGTGAGCGTCGCGATCTCTTCCGGGCTGCCAAGGTTACGCCCAAACAGGATCAATCCGCCAGGGGCGAGATCTCGCACAAAGGCCTCAAGAGCTTCGGATGGCTTATCGCCCTCAAACCCGAAGATGAAGAGCTGACCGATCGCCTCTCGCAGGGTCATCGCACCGTCGCCTCCTTGCTGAGGAAGGTCTGCCGGAACGCCTCCAGGTCCGAAGGCTGCACATCCGGCCATGTGCTCATCTGCTGGTAGAGCCCATTGGGATCAGTCTGCACCTGGTCGAACAGCGTCCTTGTCGCCTCAACTACCATCTTCACCCGGCGATCCATAATCGATGTGATAAGCGGTGACAGGAGCTTCGTCATAACATGGAAAAACGGGTGATCGATACGGAGATAAAAGTCTGGGTTGCTGTCCATGAAGATTCGGCTCCCTTCCCGCACTTCGCGATAGCGCAGGATCAGAACCATCCGACCGGTAAAGTGAAGGATATGCCCAAGGGATCGGAACTCTCCCTGGAACCGATAGATGCGTTGATCCCCCGTCGCAGCAATCAGCCTCGCGCCGCCTCGCAGGACGCCTCGGTCTTCTACCGTATACACGCCTTCTGCAATCTGCGTAACGGTGTAGCGCTCGAGGGGTGGGTGCAGGCGCCTGGCCAGTTGCGTCGCTAATGGCGGGTGCCTCACCAGGAACTCATAGGTACGGCGATCGCCTGCAAACCGTATCGGCGAGATTCGCCGCCGCAGAGTCGGCTGCGCGATGATCTCGCGGATCTCAGGGTCCTCAACGACCAAGCTACCTTCAAGCGCCGCCTCCGCCTTTGTCAGCGAGGCGAGCGCGACAGGCGAATCGGTCAAGGGTGAGGCGCCGGGGATAACGAGGAGTCCGATGATCACAATCAGGCCCACGCGAGGACGAAATGTCAACACGGACGATCCCGGTCGGCGCGCTGCACATGAGTTGAACGCCTCCGCATGAGGACATGGAAGAAGCCATTCAGCCCCTCGCGCTCCTCCTCGATCGCCAGGATCTCGCACCGCCCGCCGAAGATCCCGGCGAACTCACGCTTGACAAAGAAGCGGTCATAGTGGTTACGGTGGACCTGCCAGTTGCGTGTCCGCTGCTCGCCGGGATAGTGTCTGAACCTGGTGCTGAAGACCGTCAGATGGAAGTATCCGCCCGGCTTCACAAGACCCAACACCTGGTCGAAGTAGATCGGCCAGTCGGCCTTCCTGACGTGATGGAATACTCCGCTATCCAGCAGCGCGTCAAAACTGCCTGGTTTAAAGGGTGGTACGAGCGCATCGCCCAGCAGGAGCCTGATCCGTGGAGTAAGACGCTTCTCCCGTGCCCGTTTCGCCGTCGTCCTGAGAGGCGCAGCCAGATAGTCAAGACCAACGGTAAAGAATCCGGCTCTGGCGAAGAGGAGCGTATGTCGTCCCTCGCCACAACCCAGATCGAGTACCCGACCGCCCCTCTTGCGCCGCCTCAGCAGATGCGCCAATCGGCCGACAGCGGGTGTCGGTTCAGTGGATGGCCAAGGCGTCAGCCCGCCGGACTCGTAGACCTGCGCAAAGAAGCCCCGCTGCCGCCGGTAGAGACCTGTGCTGGAATCGCGCACTTCACGCCTCGTACCGGCCTCAATGCCGATGGCCACCCTCGGTCAAGCTCTTCATGTAGGCCACAAGATCGATGAGTTGCTGGACCGTCATCGTCTCGTTGTAGCTGGGCATCTTTGATTTACCGTCGGCACCGAGATACCCTTTCTTTTCATCCTTATGGTGCTTGATCCGCCACGCTACGGAGGCATTCGGGTCGATCATCGTCTCGAGGAAATACTCCGCCGGATGCATCGCCCCCATCCCTGAGAGGGCGGGTCCGACATTTCCCTGCTCGGCCTTGGGTGCGGGAAAGTCCTCACCAGCAACTTCATGACACTTGAAGCATTCAAAGTCGACAAAGACTTGCCGTCCGGCGTGATGATCTCCGGCCGGTATGGCAAACCGCCATCGTGGAGGTACCGCGAGACGAGGCTGCTGTTTCACCGGACCGGTCTGTTGCTTTATCTGCGTCGGCGGTGCCACCGCCGGATGATGGTGATGTCCACCCGCCTGCGGGGGTTCATCGCTCCACCCATTCCCGTTCCAGACCAAGAGCAGACCACACATCAGAACAGCTCCCCATATCCACATCCCGCCTTTGAGAACAGAGCGCCCATCGAACTTCGCGCCCCGCACTGCGCGCCCTCCCGCTCTCCTCCTGACCCCCATTGTCTCGCTCCCTCCCAATCTCACGATATCTCCTCGTTGCACAGATGACTCATAAGACGAAGACCCACACTGTACCCTTCCATCGCGTAATTCCACGCTCAGCGATGAGCTTGAGCCCCACCCGATAGGGCGCCTCGATTGACTTGCCCCTTGATACCGCCAACTTGCCATCTTTCGCGAGTGCGATGACCGTGATCCGGATCGTACTGTTGGACTCGATGATCGTCGGCTCTGTTGACAATCCGCCTCGGTCGGTCTTTACTCCGATTGAATATGAAATACTATCTGCGGCAATGAAGGTTCCCTCTGTCCATACCAGCCGAATGGTCGAGGTGGTAGGGTTGGAGAGGGTGAGTTGTACTTCGGCGGGCTCAGCCTTTGCTTGGTCAACCGTGAACGGCGCAGGCCCCATCCTCGTGGCCGGCTGAACCGTTACCTCGTGCTTAAGCGGAGACAGTCTGATTGGTGACTTGAGCGATCTGAGCTCTGGCGGAAGGAACTGACATCCTGACAGCAGCAACAGCCCCATCAGCCCTGCAACACCTGCAACCCTCGCTAAGTCCCGTTCAGACGAGATCTTCACCACCTCCTCTGCTTTGCCCCTCATCGCATCCGACGCCCGTCAAAGGTCGCTCCATACTGCTCAATCAGCCCTTCGTCGGCGAAGCTGTAATAGCGTCCATCACCGATAATCACGTGGTCGAGCACACCGATCTTCAGTAACCGCCCCATGGCAACCAGTTCCTCAGTAAGCGACTTATCAGTCGAGCTGGGGCGCGGGTTGCCAGAGGGATGATTATGGGCTACGATCAAGGCGGCGGCCTTATGCCGGTTGGCGAGGTTTACCAAGTCCCGGAGGTAAACCGGACTTTCGGTGAGCGACCCCTCGAAAGGGGTAGCGCTCTCCAACACCTCGTTATTACCGTTGAGCAAGAGCACTTTGAACACCTCTTTGGTCAGGCCCTGCATCTGCGGTTGAAGCCACTCGTAGACTTCTTTCGAGGAGGTCACGGCGCCCAGGACCTTCTTCTCCTCGGCCATCAGTCGACGACCCAGCTCCAGGGCGGCCTTGAGCTGGGCGATCTTCGCCAGGCCCAGCCCCTTCGCCTCTTGCAGCTCTTCGGCGCCCTTGCGGTCCAGCTCGCGCAGACCTCCGACCTTTTCTAACAGGCTGCGGGCCAGTTCTACGGCGCTCTGACCGCCGGTCCCGGTACGCAACAGAATCGCCAGCAGTTCCGCCGTCGTGAGCGCGCTTGACCCGTGCGCAAACAGCCGCTCTCGCGGCCGTTCTTCGGCCGGCCATGCCTTGATCGTTGACGCATATCGCTGCTTCGGCCCCATGTCCCCTCCGCCTCGCTCTCTTCTACCCTCTCTCCCCCAACCCTGTCAAGCCAAAGCCTGGTGGTCGCACTTCGATCAGACGATCGACGTCACCAACAACAAGAGCGTGAGGACCACCATCAGAAAGGCGGTTCCCCAGGCGATCAGGTTGTAGGTCGGCGAGTTGACGCGAATGCCCATGATCGCCCGATCATTGATCAGCAGGAGCATGAAGATTAACACAAACGGAAGCAAGATGCCGTTCAGCGTCTGGGAGAGATACATGATGGTGATGAGCGGTGCCTTCGGCCAGAGGATCAGCAGCGCGCTGGCCCCAACCATGCTGAGGTAGATGCTGAAGAACCCGGGAGCCTCGCTAAAGGTTCGATTGATGCCCGTGTCCCAGCCCAACCCCTCGCACACTGCATAGGCTGTTGACAGAGGAATAACCGCCGCCGCCGCGATCGAGGAATTAAACAGGCCGAAGCCGAAAAGAAATGCGGCGAATCGTCCGGCGAAGGGCTCGATCGCCATTGCCGCCTGTTCGGCCGTCTCGACCCGGATGCCGTGCGGAAAGAGCGTCGCGCCACACGCCACAATGATGAAGAACATCATAATACCCGCGATGACGCTGCCAAGGTAGGCGTCGGCCTTGGCATAGGAGAATTCGCGCGTGCTGATCCCTTTGTCCACGACCGAGGACTGTAGGTAGAAGAGCATCCACGGGGCGATGGTCGTCCCCACGACAGTGATGAGCATCGTCAGGTATGCACTGTCCATGTGGAAACTGGGGCGCACGGTCTCGTGCAGGACCTCCAACCACGACGGTCTCGCCAAGAAGGCCGAGACGGCATAGACAAGATAGAGGGCACTGGAGACGAGGAAGGCTTTCTCGACGAACCGGTAGGTCCCTTTCACAACCAGCCAACTGAGCAGGATGGCGCTGGCGGGTACGGAAAAGTACCGGCTCACACCATAGATCTCGGTGCTGGCCGCGACCCCGGCGAAATTCGCCACGGTATTGGCGAGATTGGCTAGGGCCAGCACGCTCAGGGCGACCATGGTCACCCGGACCCCTAGCCGTTCTCGAATGAGATCGGCCAAGCCTTTGCCGGCGAAGATCCCCATCCGAGCGTTCATCTCCTGGATCACCGCCAGGCTGATGACAATCAGTGGGATCGTCCAGAGCAGGCCGAAGCCGTAGCGGGCGCCGGCCAGAGAGTAGGTGGCGATCCCCCCGGCGTCCTGATCGACGCTGGCGGTGATGATCCCCGGGCCCATGATGGCCAGGAATCGGAGGATCCGCCGCTTCTTGATCCGCGAAAGCCGCATCGAGTGTCCTGGGTGTAGAAACGGCTAAAGGAACTTTTTCGCTGCCCGTTGTTTCCATATCATCGGGAGAAGCAGGTTTAGGACATCATCGACGGTGATGATTCCTCTTAGCTCCCCCCCCTCATCCACCACCGGCACGGCCATCAGATTGTACTTGGTAAAGGTTTCGGTGACCTCGCGCAGACCGCTTTCCGGTCGAACGCTGATAATCTGTCGCTCCATGATTTCTTCAAGCCGCTGGCCCGGGCCAGCCAGGATCAGCTCCCGAAGGCTCAGCACCCCGAGTAACCGATCCAGATCATCGGTGACGTAGATGTAGTAGATCGTCTCGGCCTTGGCCCCCTCAGCAGAGCGGAGCCGGCCAATCGCGTCAACCATGGTGAGGTCAGGCGGCAGACTAAACACCTCGGTGGTCATGAGCCCGCCGGCAGTATCTTCCTCATGTGTCAGCAGCTCAACCACGTCCTGGGCCTCCTCTTCCTCCATCGTCTCCAGGAGCTCCTGCGCCTTTGCCTCCGGCAGGTCGCTCAGGATGTCCGCCGCCTCATCGGGTTCCATGCGCTCCAGGATGTCGGCAGCCTGCTCGCTCTCCATCATCTGGACCATCGAGCTCTGGACCTCCGGCTTCGTCTCGGTCAGCGTCTCGGCAGCCGTCTCTTCGTCCAAGGACGCCAACACGGTCGCTCGCTCGCTCGGGTTCAACTCTTCGATGATGTCGGCGATGTCGGCTGGATGGAGCTTTGCCAGTTTGGCATAGGCTGTACGGTGTTTGGCCTTAGCCAGCTCAGTCTCCATCGGTTCGACCACCTCCCAGGGAACCGTCTCCCGTTCCAACCGTACGTTAAAAAGACGCTCGATCCGTTCAACAAAGGCATCGGATACGAGATGCCGCAATAGACCGCGGAGCCCGCCCTCGACTGCCACCAGTTGTAGCCGTCCCTGCGCTTCTTGGAACTCAAGATCATTGACCCGGATCACATTGTGATGCTTGGTGTCCACGACCTTTCGATCGACGAGGGTCTTTCCCAGCCCCATCTCTTCGGCTCGCGGCTCGACCGGCTGAAGTGCGTCACGCTCAGAAGACAGGCGAATCGCCGCCGGCTCCTGCTCTATGCGCGCCACGACGTCCCACGGCAGGACCAGATCCTCCTTCTCGGGTGTCAGGACCACGAGCTTGGTCACCGGGGGCAGGACTCCCAACGGTAAGAGGATCAGGTCCCTAAGGTGACCCACGAGTTGCCCCTCGGCATCGAGGACCGGACAATGTCGCAACGTGGAGAAGAGGAGAGGCATGGTTTTCATACGGTCTCCTTGTTGTTCTTCTAGTCTGAACCAGACCCTTTGTCAACCGTATTTGCGCCTGTTCCGTATCTCAATTGGCCACCGGGAAGACCTTCAGGGAGTTGATAGTGACCTCGTCAGGAAGGTAGAATCGGATGCGCTCACGGGTGCGCCGCAGAGCTCGATCGAAGGCGAGAGGCCGAGGACGCGGCCCGTGGAGGGAATTGTTCGCCGCCGGTCTTTGGCCCTCCACCACCCTTCATATCTGACCGCTTCGTATACCCCTACGGACTAGCGCATTGAAGGTGGAGGAGCTTGCAATATCCTTTTTGTAGATGAGGGGATCGTTCTGGAGTCGTTTCTGGATGTAGGCGTTCACTCGATTCCTTAGCTCGTATGGCAACGGTCGATCATCACCTGTCGTCTGAGAGGTGTCAGCCGGATCGCCGTACATCGGGTGAAGTTTCCTTAGCGCCGCAGCCGCGTGCTCCGGTGTTTGACTGTCCCCCGACTCTTTTAGACAAATGACATATCGCTGGAGCCCGTCAACCTTTTCCATTAGTACTCGCTCAATGGCGGGGAGATTCCACCACCACCTGATGTCTGCATCAGTAACACCTTCTTGTCTCTTCTTGGCCAGTTGTTCCTTAACGGACGGATCTGTCAATTCTCGTTGAAGCAACTGATCGCCGTAATCTTGAGGCAAGTGAGCTTCTTCTGATCGCTTCAACTCCTCTTTCGCGTCATGGATCATGTCTCGGGCGGTACGTCTTGCCTCACTGACCGATATTCTCATCAACGCCTGAAACATCCGAGTATGAGTTTCCTCAAGCTGACGTTCGTAATCTGACTGGCTTGAAAACAGACCGGATAGGAAGCCCATGGGTAACCCTCCCTATGGTTTATACCAACCTATAACGACATTGTCCACAGCATACCATACCGGAAAGGCGGCGAACTATTGAGTATGCTGATCGACAGTGTATGCAGATACAGTGCGAACACTTCTACACAATTCTCGCCTCGAGTCACACCCTTGTCAACTAGATCCCTCCACAATGGACCTTGATATGGCCATAGGCTGACTGTCGCCCCTCATGAGAAGTTTTAGAAGGTATGAGGAACCGTCCGGAGGACGAACTCCTCCATATGGACGACCCTCTGAATAGTGAGGAACGGAGTTGAAGACAATCGTCTCAAGCGGATAGACGGACACGGACCGAGCGTTCTTGTGTGGGCCTTGGAACTTCGCCTAATTTAGAAGACATCAGTTCTGTGGCCTAGTGGGCGCGGCTGGCCTCCGCCTGCTTCGCTGCCGCTGCAGGCTCTTCCTCGACGATCGAGCCTCGTTTGCTGAAGAGCACCGACAGTCCCAGGATGGTCACGCAGGCCAGAACGATCATCGCCCGAGTACCAAACCCAATTTGACGGATGGCCAAGGGTGCGATCAGAATTGCGACCAGGTTCATGACCTTGATCATCGGGTTGATGGCCGGTCCCGCGGTGTCCTTGAATGGATCGCCGACCGTATCGCCGATAACCGCGGCCTTGTGGCAGTCGGTTCCTTTGCCGCCAAACAACCCCTCCTCGATCTTCTTCTTGGCATTGTCCCAGGCGCCGCCGGTATTGGAGAGGAACACCGCCATGAGCTGGCCGGTGAGGATCGCTCCGGCAAGGAAGCCGCCCAGCGCCGGCGCGCCGAAGGCGAAGGCGACCAGGATCGGGCTGACGATCGAAAGGACGCCTGGCCCCAGCAGCTCCTTCTGTGCCGCGGCGGTCACGATCTCTACACACCGACCGTAGTCGGGCTTCTCCTTGAACTCCATGATCCCCGGCTTCTCCCGGAACTGCCGCCGGACCTCTTCCACCAGGAGGAAGGCCGCCCGGCTTACCGCCTGGATCGCAAAGGAGGAGAAGAGGAACGGGACGGCCCCCCCGATCAGGAAGCCGATGAAGACCTCCGGCAGGTTCACCTGGATCCCCTGCTCGAAGAGATGCGCCTCGTCGATGAAGGAGCGGAAGAGGGAGACGGCCGCGATAACCGCGGTGGCAATGGCCAGCCCTTTCGTCAGGGCCTTGGTCGTATTGCCGACCGCATCCAGCTTGGCGACAATCCGATGAGCCTCGATTCCTGATGGCGTCCTGGGGGCGTTCTTCAACGCGCCAGACATCTCGAAGATACCGTTGGCGTTATCGGAGATGGGACCAAAGGTATCTTCGGCTAGCACAAATCCGGTGGTGGCCAGCAGTCCAAGGCCGGCCAGCGCGATTCCATACGCCGACAGCGAAAAGCTTCCGCCGAAGATGCTGTAAGAGCCAAAGATGGTCGCGGCAATGGCCAAGGTGGCCCAGACGCTCGACTCGAGACCTGCGGCAAACCCGGAAAGGATCAGCGTCGCCGGCCCGGTTCGGCTGGAATAGGCAATCTCGGTCACCGGCTTCTTGTCGGTTGCGGTGAAATACTCCGTCAGCCACTGAATCAGCAACGCCAGGGCAATTCCCATGACATTGGCCAGGAAGACGCGCCACCAGATGGCGCCGTACTTCTCGCTGACGATGTCGCCAAGATAGAGGTAGCTCACGATCCAGAAACCGACGACGGAACTCAGGGCTGCCACCCAAAATCCGACGTTAATCGGCTTCATCGGGTTCATGTCCGGATCGTCCTTGCCTCGAACGCACCACGTCCCGAGGATCGAGCCGAAGACGCCAACGGCGCGAATCAAGAGCGGGTAGATGATCAGGGCCAGAACAACCCTGGAGGCGCTGGCGGCTCCGCCGAACGACTCAACGAAGTCCTTATCTAGCATCGCCCCGGCGCCCAGGATAATGGCCGCGACCAGCGTCACCTCGTACGACTCGAAGACATCGGCCGCCATACCGGCGCAGTCCCCGACATTGTCGCCGACATTGTCGGCGATCGTGGCGGCATTGCGCGGATCATCTTCAGGGATCCCTTTCTCAACCTTGCCGACCAGATCGGCGCCCACGTCAGCCGCCTTGGTGAAAATGCCGCCCCCCATGCGCATGAACAGGGCGGCAAGCGACCCACCAAAGCCAAAGCCAACGAGAATCTTCATCGCATTCTCTTTGAACAGCAGAAAGATGATGGTCGCGCCCAGGAGCCCAAGGCCGACGGTGAACATCCCCGAGACCGTCCCGGCCCTGAAGGCGATCTCCAGCGAATACTTAAAGCTGTGGAGGGCTGCTGCTGCGGTCCGCACATTGCCCTTTACGGCCAGCAGCATCCCGACATACCCGGCCCCGTAGGAGGCACCGACCCCCATGAAGAAGGCGAGCGCCACGCCAAGCGGTAGGAGCATCCCCTCATAGAGCCCACGATACATGAAGAAGAGGCCGATCGTGATGGCGACGACGAACCAGATCATCGTCTTGACCTGTCGCGCAAGATAGGCCAACGCCCCCTCTTCAATCGCTGTGGCCACATCCTGCATGGCCTGACTGCCGGGGTCTTCCCGGATGGTCTTTTTCGCCAGGAAGGCGCCGTATCCCAGGGCGATGAAGGCCGAAATCAGGACAAACCAGAGGATCTTCCATTCCTGCGGGCCGAAGGTTGGCAGTACAATGCTGGCTTCACTCATCCAAGGTGTCTCCTATCCGGGGAATTCATAGTCGGTGATGTAGCGCGTACCACGTATTGGCGCGCGAGCGGTAATCTTTCTCCTCAAAGACCCAAGGGTGTGCTCGTGAGAGTGGCATGCCAAGTCGCGGCGATACCTGGGGAGGGGTTTAGCAGATCCCGGAAGGGATGTGTCCCCTACCCTCGAGCAAGATGTCTGTCAATCCCGGTTTACCGAATGCGAGGACAGGTGAGCAATTGAGCGAATCGATCCGTGGAGTACAGGCGGAGCTAATGTGTGTCTTCGTGCGATGACCAGGCATCGAGATCTCGCGAATCCTCCCTAGTCCGCAAAAAGGCGGAGTTGCTCCTGATCCTCTTCGATAAAGGGAACCGGGTAACTGCCGCTGAAACACGCATTACAGAAGCCTGTCGCCCCTTGACTCTCCTTCCCGGCGGCTTGCTGTAAACCTTTCAGGCTCAGATAACCGAGGGTGTCCGCGCGAAGGTAGCGCCGAATCTCCTCGACGTCGTGTGTGGAGGCGATCAGCTCCTTACGCGTCGGGGTGTCAATGCCATAATAGCAGGGAGCGATCGTGGGGGGAGAGCTGATCCGCACATGGACCTCCGTTGCTCCGGCCGCTCGGATCATTGATACGATCTTCCGGCTGGTGGTCCCACGGACAATTGAGTCGTCCACGACAACGACGCGCTTCCCTTCGAGCAGCTCCTGAATAGCGTTGAGCTTGATCTTGACCCCGAAATGCCGAATCGCTTGTTTGGGTTCGATAAAGGTCCGACCCACATAGTGATTGCGGATCAGGCCGTGTTCAAACGGCAGGCGCGCCTCTTCGGCAAAACCCAGAGCAGCGGGCACGCCGGAATCGGGGACAGGAATTACCACATCGGCCTGGACCGGATACTCGCGCGCCAAGTGCCTGCCGAGATCTTTGCGAATCCCTGCGACAGATCGACCAAATAAAAAGCTGTCCGGCCTGGCGAAGTAGACATACTCAAAGATACACTGAGACTTAGGTGCAGGTGGAAACGGAAAAAATGAATGCACACCGTTTTCATTGATCCGAATGAATTCGCCGGGCTCGATGTCGCGGACGAATTGGGCCTCGATCAGATCAAACGCGCAACTCTCTGACGCGAGGATCCACGCATCACCAAGTTTTCCCAACGACAGGGGACGAAAGCCGTAGGGATCGCGGACCCCCAGCAATTCGGTCTCATTCATGATGGCCAGGGAATAAGCGCCCCGAATCTGGCTCAGCGCATCGATTGACGCTTCCAGCAAGTTCGGCTCCCGCGAGCGGGCGATCAGGTGAACGATCACCTCGCTGTCGGTCGTGGAACCAAATATCGACCCCTGTGCTTCTAAATCATGCCGGATCTTCTCGGCGTTGGTCAGATTGCCGTTGTGCGCGAGGGCAATCTGACCTCGCAGGTAGCCGGCCAGCAGCGGCTGCGCATTCTTAAGCTGCGAGGTCCCGGTCGTCGAGTAACGAACATGGCCAATGGCGAGCGCGCCCCTGAGACGACGAAGCTTGGTCTCGGAAAAGACATCGGCCACCAGCCCCATGGCCTTTTCAAGATGCAGAGACCCGCCGTCCGAGGTCGCAATGCCGGCACTTTCCTGACCCCTGTGCTGAAGCGCATAGAGAGCCAGATAGGCGAGGTTGGCGGCCTCCGGATGGCCATAGATACCTACTACTCCACACTCCTCGCGAAACTTATCCGCCCGAACCTCGCTCATTTACAGCACTCGCCTGAGTCCCTGGATGGCTTGGCGAGTCCGGTGCTCGTTTTCCACCAGAGCAAATCGAACAAACGCATCCCCATATTGCCCGAACCCGATCCCCGGGGACACGGCGACCTTGGCCTTATTGAGGAGAAACTTCGAAAATTCCAGAGACCCCATGCCTAGATACGCCTCGGGGATCTTTGCCCAGACGAACATGGTTCCCTTCGGCTTGGACAGGCTCCACCCGATCCGGTTCAGCCCGTCTACCAGCGCATCGCGCCGCGCCCGGTAAGTCTCAACCGTCTGTCCCACGCATTCCTGCGGGCCGTTCAGCGCGATAATCGCCGCGATCTGTATCGGCTGAAACATTCCGTAATCCAGATAGCTCTTGAGCCGCGTCAGGGCCGCAATGATCCGCGGATTGCCCACACAGAACCCAACCCGCCAGCCCGGCATGTTGTAGCTTTTGGAGAGCGTGAAGAACTCTACCCCGATCTCCTTTGCCCCAGCGACCTGCAGCAGGCTTGGCGCCTGGTAGCCATCAAAGGTCAGATCCGCGTAGGCAAGATCGTGGACCACAAACAGGTGCTGCTCCCGTGCAAACTCCACCACTTTCTCGAAAAAAGTAAGGTCTACCGTGGCGGTGGTGGGGTTATGGGGAAAGCTCATGATCAGGAGCTTGGGCGGCGGCCAGCTTTCCCGATGGGCGGCCACAAGCGCCTCGTAGAAATCGGTTCCCTCTTCAAGGCGAATGCTGCGGACGTCCCCCCCCGCGATGATCACCGAGTAGGGATGGATCGGGTAGGTCGGACTCGGCACCAAGGCGACATCCCCGGGTTCCACAATCGCCAGGGCGAGGTGTGAAAGTCCTTCCTTGGCGCCGATGGTCGCGATCGCCTCACGCCCCGGATCGATCTCAACCCCATATCGCCGCCCATACCAGTCGGCGATAGCTAACCGGAGCTTCGTAATTCCGCGCGAGGCGGAGTACCGGTGGTTACGAGGGTTCCTGGCTGCTTCACAGAGCTTCTCGACGATATGGGGAGGGGTCGGCAGGTCGGGGTTGCCCATCCCGAAGTCGATAATGTCCTCGCCACGAGCCCGCGCCTCGACCTTCAACTCGTTTACAATGTTGAAGACATATGGGGGCAGCCGACTGATTCGGCGGAACTCCTCCATCCGTACTCCTTTCGGTCACTGTGGCGACCGCTCATCTCGATGCTAAACTCGCCCCTCACGCTACCAAAAGGGGGCCGCGCTGTCAATATGAAACCGGGCTTGCGTGTGGGAAGTTCAGGTGCAGTGACGAACGGACACAGCGTGATCCGGGACTCCTTGGCGTGGGCTATAATCGCGCAGCGCGCCGCCTCTGGCCACGCCTCCCAGTCAACATCTTGAAGGATGGTCTCGCCGGAAAGACAACGCCCTTCACATGTTCCATTTTGAGGAACGGGATCGTGCGATCGGCGATCAGGAAGCGTTCCGCCCTGACGTAGAAATGGGTGGCGGTGCTGGCCGAGGCAATTTATTTTGTCGAGAAAAATCCGGACAAGAGCAAGGCCGCCGTGAGCAGGGTACAAATGTGCGTACAAAAGGCGGTGGAGATCATCAACAATAGCTTCGCGCAGCATCTGGAAAAGTGCAGCTTCTTGAAGGAGGTGTGGGATGAGAAACTTCCAAAATAAAACTGTCTGTGAGGACCTACAGAAATAAAACAGAAATCTTGCTCAAGTTAAGCAAGCTGACACCCCCATCTTCTGCCTTACTTAGCTTTTTGTAACGCATCCAGTAATTCCTTATACCTGGCAAGGTGATGCTCCCAGAACAGATCCCCATCACCTGCTTTCATATCGTTTTTTGGACGGAATGCTCTCAGGTTTCCAACTGGCATATAATCTAGAGAACTGCCTCCATAGCCAGTTTGAGAAAACTGACCAGCGTCGACGAAATACCGGTCGTCAAAATTCTTTGTGATATTTTCCTTGTAGTTTGTCAACTTGCTCACTTGTGATGAGGCGGACCGCCTAATCCGCGCCAAGAAATTCAAGGCTGAATTCGCAAACCAGTGGCCGGAAGCTGTTGCAATGGGTTGAAGTGTTTCGCTCACAAGCTGAATCGAGAGCGGAACTTGCGGGACCCAATCCGACGTATTATTTATCGTATACGCAAGATCCTGATTCCCAATCCCTTCAGCAAAATCCATAGCGAATTGCCAGTTTCCTGGTTTAGGTTGAGCAAACACATATGACTTGAGGGAAAAATTCTTGCCCTTGAGGCCAAAGCTATTCTTGTCGTCACTGCCAGTCAAGGCATGGTTGAGAAACGCATGGGCCAGCGTCGCAAGTGCGGCTCCCTGGCTGTGGCCTGTGATGTAGATCTGGCTACCGGCAGGCAATTGACTCAACTGATTCAGAATGCCACGATCACGGTCAAACAACATGACAGCCAATCCGTAAGCAAAACCGACGTGAACTTCAGCATGGTCGGTTTTCGCCAGAGAGAATACAACGCCACGTTTCTTACCTAAAGGGTTCTGATCGGTATCAAGAAGCTGGATTCCCTTTGCAGGTATGGAGGTCGCAAGCAAATCTTCTTTAATGCTGTCACGACTTGGGATTGTGCCGCGAATGACGAGGGCGTATACACCATCTTGCTTTTTGTTTTTCCAAAGCTTCCAGCGATTATCGAATGGTCCGAACCCTTGTGCCTTTTCGTTGCGTTTGGGATCACTGTCAAAAATTGACTCCCAATCGGACGGCACCTGCTTGTCAGCGTCAATTGTGAGCCCGTCACCGTTCAGATTGATACATAACGCGAGCATCTTCTGCGCCTCGCCTATTTCAAAACCACCCTTCATGGCTGTACTTCCAAAAACCGGCTTGACAGCACACAGCAAAATTAAACCAACTCCAATAACCAGACGACGACTCATTAGGCTTCTCCTCCTGTTAGTTATGGTCTTTATAATGCTCCCCAAAAACGACAGGGCACTAAGGTGGAACAAGAGGCTGAGCGAGCTGCGCACAAGGAGGCATCATGAGCGCGGAAATGAGGAAGCGTCACGACGCAGCCTCAAGGCCAATGTCGCTCTTGACGCGATCGAGGAAGCGCGCACACTTGCACAGCTGACTGGTGACTACGGCGTGCATGCCAACCAGCTTAACCAACTCCTATTTTTGTCTTGACACTGGGGAGCACCGAATAAACCGCGCATTGTCTATTGTGAGCCGTTCTTGGCCGTCGGGTATGGAAAATCGTGTTCACAGACAGCTCGCATATCGGGCACGGACATATTGGGGCGGCTGAGATCTACCATCGCATCGTTCGCATCGCGACATCCGGCCCAGAGTTGCTTGAGGATTACCTGCTTTGTGACATCGTAGATCCCGTCGGTTAACGATGCGTTGGGCGTTATGATCAGCATGGGTTGGTACGGCAAGTCGTATTTCGGTCCCTGATTGAATGATGAAACGGGGAAGCGCGTCGGGATCTCCTCGATCTTGTTGAGGGCGGTGGGCATGGTACAGATCAACTCGTGGCGCCACTTGAGCATGTTGTTTGCTGTAATGGCATAATTGATGTCCCAGCGATATGGCGACTCTAGTGCGGCCCATACACTCCGCATGGCGATATCTCGGCCATCGTGCATCTGGCGGCATGGTTGGTTATCGCACATAGGTTGCTCAATCCTGTCGTCGAGCTTTTTGTAAGGACCCGCAACGACAATGAAGAGGCCCTGAATCGGTCTAGGATGTGGTGGTGGCTCATCGGCACCGCACTGGTTGGACGGCACAGGCACTCCGCCCGACGAGGCTAGGAGCGGCACGATCTCGCTATTTGGGAAATAGCCGGGGACCGGGGTGCTATGCCGAACGCCGCCGTCAGCGAACTGTGTCCACGTCGCCGGATCGGCATTGTCCCCCCGCTGGCGGATGAGCGGCATATCGCCGAACACAGGTATCAGCGCGCTCGCGAACACGTAGTCCAGGTATTGATCATTTTCCTCGGGATGCGGGGACGGTGAGCAAGGACTGATCTCGCGGTAACCGCCGTCGAAAAAAGAGATGTAGCCTACGCGGACGTGTCGCCCGCTTTTACGCAGCTTTTCAACGCTGATGTTCTTGCGGATGAGCTCCTTAAGCGCGGAAAAATCGTTCAAACCCTCCAGCCCGAACAAGAACATACGCAACCTGCCGAGAAAGCGCGGCGCCATGAAGGCGCTCGGGTCAGTGACGTCGCGCCAAATCTCAACAAGTGCTGACGCCTGTTGCTGAAGGTGTTTCAGCGAGTCGGATTCCATCGACGCTTGAGCCAGATACGACACATTGAGCGCTCCTGCCGAGACACCGGACAAATCCTTGAAGTCGCAGCCCCGATGCACGATGAGGTGGTAAGCAGCAGCAGCCTCATACGCGCCTTTCGTCCCTCCACCGCTCAATACGAGCGCACGGTCCGCACCTGAGCACACATCTTGCGCGAGAACAATGCCCGAAAAGAAAAGCAAGACACCGATCACTGAAGCTGTAAGCAGTCCACGTGCCATATAACCTCCTCCCGGAAAAGGTGAGAGATTCTAAGCAGGACCGCCCAAGCATGGCCTGTCCTAATCGAGCCCTACTGAGCAGATTGCACAACGTCTCCGGTAACGCAACTATTGTCGTAGTCAGCGCAGATTCTATTGTGCTTGTCGGCGATTCACAAGGCTTTTCTTGGTTCCAGATGCGGCATCGTGTCTTCGGCAGGGATCTCCAACCAGCCCCTTCTTGGCAAATATGCTATTTGAACTCGATCACAATCATGGCTGCGGAGAAGGGCCTCACGGTGGGAGTCAAGCAACTATTCGGAGTAGAATTAATCACCTGCACATATTTGATAAGCGAAAGGCACATGAGGTCAGGGCCCTCATGTGCTACTCCAAAGTCTTACCTCCTCCCGTTTTAGACAGCCCGGCTGACGATAGCCAGTTCGAGCGATGATACGGCGTCCGCCACCGCCGACCCCAGCCGCCGGTACGGATCATCATTGCGAGCGACCACGGTGAGCGCGTCTGCGGGCAGCCACCAGCGCCAGGCGGGCGCGCGTGAGATTCCTATCGGCGGAGATAATCCGATGGCGGGTGTAGTAGCCGTGAAACCGGGCGGCGAGGTCGTGCAGATAAGTGGTGAGCCTGTACAGCTCCAGCGCCTCTGCTATTCGGCTAGACCGCCGAATCCAGCAACTTCTTTAGAGTGTCTCGCCAGTCGCGGTCCGCGTATTCTCCCTCGTCCAGGACTTGAAAACGGAAGGTCTCATCCCGGAAGTCTCCCGCGTCATTGCGAAGCTGTTGCTTTGCAGCTTCAGGTTGGCTTGCCACTGTCGCCGGCACTCACTCCATCAGAATGCCGGCGTCGGCACACGGCCCCAGGCGGTCTCGACGGGGAGAGTCTTCGCATCGAGCACGTGGAGACTGTGCACATCCAGATCAACCATGAAATCGGGTGTCCGAACGGCATTCAACGCAAATACATCGACCGACTTAATGACGGCAATATTCGATACTTTCAGGAAGATGAGTCGTCTCACCGAACCGGCAGCCATGCTGTGTTTCGAATGATCTGGGGGCTCGAAGGCGGAACGCTGTGCGCCTCCCAGATGACTGAAGGGATGAAAAATCCAGTCAGTAAACCTGCTGATTGCATGCTGGTGTTTATAGAGCTTCCACTCGCCCCCAGTATCCGCAATCAGTCCCTGCATGACGTAGTTCGTCGGCAGAAAATACGCAACGTATGACTCGTTCTCTTTCAACCGCGATCGGACCTCGTCTACCTTGAGGATGTCCGCCATCCGGTTTTGCATCAGCGGCTCGTCTTCGGGCAGCACTGCAAGCGCGACCACGTTCGAGTCTGTCCAAAGGGGAAGATGCCTTACTGTGTACTGCCGTAGGAGAAATGCCCCTCCGATTGCGCAGATCGCAATCAGGACGAACAGAGCGACCTTGCTCGCGACGGTCGCAAAGGCGATCGAGCTTTCAAGCGATTTCGGCAGGAACATGCCCGTTCCTCGCATATATTCGCTGTAGGTATCTGGGTACTGCCCCAGCATGCGCCGCTCCTCGTCTTTGGACAAGGCGTAGTACACCGTAACCATCACGAGCCACAAGACAACAACGATGAACCTGGGCCAGAGGATGGCTAGACCGGCGCCCGCAATAGCGAGCGCGAGGTACTGGGGATGCCTGATCCAGCGATAGGCCCCTTTCACAACAGTCCCTCTCTGTAGGAACTTGCTCCAGTAAACCTGAATCGCGCAGATGAGAAAGATGGCAATACCGAGCAAAAACAAAATCGAGCCCATCACGCGCACGGCTCTCAGTGGCGCATTGGGCGGTACAACCATGTGGGTGAAGAAGAAAGCGCTGAGCCACTTCGTGGCCTGGTACTTTGCTAAGCCCAGGAGAACCCGATTGAACGCGGAATAGAAGAAGCCGGCAAAGGGACTGATCATTATCAGGATTTCAAAGCAGATCACGAAGTAGAGAACAATGGCGCTATTCAGAACACCTTTTGTCTTGCTCACGTCAAGGATCTCCGGAGAATGAGCCAATTTGGCGCGAAGACCTTCACGCCCTGCCTTCTTTTCTGGTTTTCTTGATAAGAATTGAGATCTCCTCTCGAATCCAAGTCTACACCCTGGAATCGATTCCAGGGTCAAGCAAATGCGTAAACTCACGCCAGTTGACCGGCTTCCTTGGAACTGCGTGCAGCGTGAATGATCGGACACTACTGGCGAGGGTTGCGCCAAAACCGGGTCCGGACAAAGTAATGGCTGTCGCAACGAAGGATCCAGAGTGAAGCGAGGGAGACTGAAGCAATATCTCAGTAGAAATACGGTGAGATTGCCACGCTCCCAATGGTCGCTCGCAACGACTGGCAATGCTTGCATGACCGCGTGGCTACATCCGTTCGGGGGCGGAGACGCCAAGCAGGCCAAGCGCGTTGGCTATGATCACACGAAGGGCAGCCACCAGCGCTAGGCGCGCTCGCGTGAGATTCCTATCAGCGGAGATAATCCGATGGCGGGTATAGTAGCCGTGAAACTGCGCGGCGAGGTCGTGCAGATAAGCGGTAAGTCTGTGCGGCTCCAGCACCTCTGTTATTCGGCTAGACCGCTGGATTGAGCAGCTTCTTTAGATCATCTCGCCAGTCACGATCCGCGTATTCTCCCTCGTCCAGGACTTGAAAACGGAATGTCTCATCCCGGAAGTCTTCCGCGAGTTTCTGCCAGGGAACTTTCTGGCCAACTTGTTGAAAGTAGCTGCCCACCGTCCGCTTGTAGGTTGTGTCTTCGTTTCCTTTGAGATGCTTGCCCTTGCTTTCGACCACAACCACAGAGGCAACCGGCTTTTTATTGTGACCCTGTTGAACCACGAAATCCGGATAAATCTTATTCCGCTTGTACCCTTGGATCGAGAAGCACTGCGCACCAACGAGATTTCGATACCACCACAGAACTTCGGGATGCTTGTCGAGATACAGTGCGACCGACTTCTCATACTCGTTGAGGTCGTCCGGCACGTAATCAAAGAGGGACCGTTGGACTGGCTCGTGGTCGTCGCGTATCAGCTTCTTTGCTCCCCGTATCTCAATCTTGGGTGGAATTTCAAAGCGCCCTTCCACACATTCAAGGTAGAAGCCGAGCCGTTTGTTTTTGAACAGCACCTCAAACGCCTCTTGGGTTTGACGGTCCGTCCCTCGCTCGATCAATCCGACAATCTTCTCACGTACCTCAAACTTAACCAGTCCCAATCGGCCTGAAAGTTCCGGGGTGAGTTGATACAAACGCTCGGTTACCCGGCCAACGATCTCCCGTAGCTGCTTCTGGCTGAAGTAATCAAACGGCAGGCTGGCTACCAACCAGGCCTTCACCTGTTCATCAGTCTCCAAGGTAACCGATTCGCGTTCCATCACAGGCTCAAGGTCATCTTGTTCAAGGGTCAGGCGATAGATGGAATCTTTCGCCGCTTCGAGTGCCGCCGCCATGTTCCAATCTATTTCGGCGTAATCGAACCGTGTGACATCGACCTGACTGAGCAAATGTCGGAAATAGTCGAGGACATCGTACTTGTCTCCGTGCTTGACGCAAAAGCGTGGCAGATAGATCTTGCCCTCGAACTCCCGATAGTAACGGCGGAATTCTTCACGAATAGTCGTAACGCGCTTCTGTCCGGCTTTGCCGTCGTCCGTGCTGCGGTCAACAACGCTGGCCGCGTCGCCTTCGTAACCCTCCTGCTCCAGCGCCTTCTTGACCTCACGAGAAATATCCGCCGCCTTTCGCCGCAAACAGAACACGTAGCTCTCATTAAGCTCGTCGAATGGCGTCCTTTCCACATCGGGCTGCCGAAGTACCCGTCCGACCAGTTGCGTCATGCTCTGCTGGCTACCGGTGTTATTTAGAGAGACCAGGATATAAGCGAACGGGCAATCCCATCCCTCCTGCAAGGCCGACTTCGTGATGATCCATTCCACACGGCATCCTTCGGCCAAGAGATCCATACCTTCAATATCGTCCTTGTCGGAGGTCTTGATAGCGATGGCCGATTCATGGACACCCTCTCTCTGCATCAGGTATTCTTTCACATCTTCGCTGTGGACGAAGCCGCTGTCCCGCTGGTCTTTTCCTGTCCGTTCAACCTGGACCAGCACGATCGGGCGAATGAGCTTTTCGGTCGCCCGATAATGCCGCTCTGCCAGTTTCGCCAAGTCCTCTCGCTTCTCTCGCGCCTGCGTCAGGCAATTCTTCCAAGACGGCTGGTTGGCGTTGGCGATGTTGATCGGCAGCTTGATCATCTGTTCATCAAGCAGTTCCTTGCCGGTTACCCGCACAAGGACGTTGGCCTCCTTATGTGGGGTGGCGGATAGTTCGACCACCACTGAGGCATTGAATCCCTCGATGGTCTTCCGAGCGAGGTCACTGGTGGCCTTGTGTCCTTCGTCCAGGATGACCGGCGGCTCGCAGAGACGGACCAAGTTGCCTAGTGAGGTTTTGACCAACCTCTCGTCCTGGTCGTTGTCATCGCCCAGCATGTCCAAGTTCAGGAACTGAGCCTTGAGCGCCTTGTGCTTGTCCGGATCACTTTCAGGCGGGAAATGCTGGACGATGTTGCCACCGCTATCACGAAAGAACTTGAGCTGTTCCCGCGTCTCGCGGTTGGTGCTGGCGAGTTTCAGAAGTAAGATGTTCAGGTTGCTGCGTAACTGCCCAGGCGTCAGGCGGAAAATCTCGTGCTTTTCCCACACCTCAATACGGCGTGACAGCACGAACTCCAATGATTCGCGATAGAAGTGCCTACGGTCGCGAAGCGCCTTGAGCGTATCCTTGTATATCTGATCACTGGGAACCACCCACAGCACCAACCCGGAGCCGTTGCGGTTCTTCAGGATGGTCTGATAGACAAGGCCCAGGATCTGAGTCGCCAAAAGCGTCTTTCCACCGCCGGTGGGTACCTTGATGCAAAACGTCGGCAGATCCTTCCCTAGGCCGTTTTTGCGCGGATGGCAGTCTCCCCTGATGAAAAACTGGCGTTTGGAATCTTCCCAGGCGTCGAGAGATGCGTGTCTGTTTCCTGCGACCTGCTGCGCGGCCAGCGCTTCCAGAAAGAGCTTAACCTCCCGAATGACACGCTCCTGGTAGCGTTTTAGCTCCATTCTCGAAGCCTACCCATGCGCGGCTTCGAAGCGCGTCACGAAGACCTGGGTGTGTAAACGACGCTTAATTTCTTCGGAGTCCGCACACTCCAAAAATAACTCTACAGCTTCCTTCAAATTGGCGGTGGCCTCTTCCACCGTAGTCCCCTGGCTCGCCACATCGAGCTCCGGGCACAGCGCGACATAGAGGCTGCCTTCTTTCTCGACGATTGCCGTATAGCTGCTCATTGCCATGAACGCGTCTCCTGTTACTTCAAATTGAACGGGACAATCATGGGCCGCACCGTCCGCTTCGTTTCCTGCTCAAACTTCGCCAGGTCATCACGGTGCACCCAAATCTTCTCACAATAGACCACCACGTTCCTGTTCTTCTCCATCTTGCCGAGACCCCTGAGCCATTCCATGTCCAATCGGCGATCTTCCTGACCGTCGGGCGTGTAGAGCAGATAGTAACTCGTCCCGTGATGTTCACCGATCTTCCCGGTCTTCTCATTCATCATCTTTTGGTCGAAGTCTCGGCTGGTCTCAGTATAGAAGATGTACTTGGCGAGATCCTCATAGCCGGGCAACTGCTTGCCCCAATCCCGATATTCTCCAAAGAGCGGATTACCGACGCGGGCATAGGTGAAAGAGCCGCCTAGTCCGGCAACCTTTTCCTTCTTGCCCTTCGGGCTCGTATACGTAAACCCCTGAATAACCCGCCGGACCCGCTCCGCTGTGATCTTCTGGCAGATATTGAACTTCTCTTTCTCTTGGTCCTTGGTGTCGTAAGGCATCTGGACAAGAATGCATTGGCGATTGCCGCCGTCTTCTCGGTTTAACTTTAGTACAGCTTGACCTGTTGGTCCGCTCCCAGCAAAGGAATCTAGAATAATGTCATCCGTGGTGGCCACCTGCCGGATGAGCGTCTTGATGAATTCGGAAGGCTTGGGGAAGGCAAAAACCTTCTCTCCAAATATCTCCATCAACTCTCGCGTACCGTCTGTTGTATATGGCTTTAATAGTACGGAGGAGAAGCCAGTCCACATGCTTAACAGATCCTTCAAAAAGTGTTTCAGTCTTGGTCTGCTATTGGGATTAGCTGGATAAATAATCTGACCCTTCTTAATGAGATCGTTTATTACCTCCTTACTCTTTGACCATCCTCTATTGGGCGGTGGGAGATATTTCCGACCGGTCTTAGGATCCACGATCGGGTAGTGCAAGTTTGGGCGTTCTTGCGCGCTTGCCAAACCTGTGAGGTTGTCACTCATCCACGGTCCGTTGGAATCGTTGTCAGGATTTTTATACTTTGAGAGATCTTTCTCCTTCCCCAGCAAAGTAGCAGCTTCAGTCCTGCCATATGTTAGGACATATTCATGATCAATCGACACGCCACTCTGGTTTCGGCTATCGGGGTTCTCCCTGCTTTTCCAGACGAACATGGCAAGAAGGTTTTCGGCGCCGTATATTTCATCCATAATCAATCGAAGGTGCTGCACTTCGTTGTCGTCAATGCTGACAAAGATGACGCCATCGTTACGGAGAAATTGTTTCAGCAGTTGTAGGCGCGGATACATCATGCAGCAGTACTTATCGTGACGGGTGGCGTCCTCTCCTTCTTTGCCGACCGTCTGGCCTATCCACTCCTTGAACTGCGGTTGCGTGAGATTATCGTTATAGACCCACCCTTCATTACCGGTATTGTATGGCGGATCAATGTAGATGCACTTGATCCGTCCCGCGTGGGTGGGAAGAAGGGCCTTCAAGGCGATGAGGTTGTCACCCTCGATGATGAGGTTGCCGTCAAGTCCTGGTTTCTCGCCCTTCCCTGGGACCGACAGCTTGGCGTCGAACTCCACGGTGTGGTGCGCAACCGTGTGATGATAGCCCTCAATCGCGGTCTTTCCTTTGAACCGCAGAACCGGCATCTCTAGTAACACTCCTGTCGGGTTGGGTGGGAGAATGACTGCAACCTAGACCACTGCCAACTATGCGTCAACCAAAAACAAAAAGACTCTATTCGCTCCGAGTCGAACCTTCGCGAGAGGTTGAGGACCACGTTTTGACGTTAACAATTGAAGTCCCTCACATGAATAAACGGCCCTTATCGGCCCTCGCTCCAAATTCAGATGTGACTCCATCGCCCCCTGCCCGTCTGCCCATCTGCTCCCGTCGCCTCGTACGGTTCCGTCTGCCGAACGCTAAGTCGTCCGCTACCCCAGGTATCGGTCACGCGTTGGGCGAAGCCACTTCGTTCTGCCCTTTTTTTGGCTGCTCTTCTTTCCCACGAGGTCTCAAAAGAGAATTATAAGAGAAGCCGTGGAGTTACACAAAGAAAGGGAGAGGCTAGGCAACATATCGTGTAGCCCTTGGTCAGACCACACAATCTTGTGAATTTGTCAGTTCTTGACCTCCAATTCGCGTAACGGTACGACGATGCTATGACCCGTCAGCTTTTTCACCATGACCTCATCTGCCGTGATGAGCGGGTATCCCAGTTGCTCGGCAAGAGCCACATAGAGAGCGTCATAGATGGTAATCTTGTAGGCCCAGGCAATGGCGTTGGCTTTTCGCAGTAGTTGAAAATCGGTCTCTGTGACATTGAGGTTTAGCCCTTCAAGCCCGGCGATGGCTCTTGCGCCATGCTCTTCCTTGGCCTTTGAACCGAAGCGAATCGCGTTGAGTACCTCCAGGAAGGCGAGCTCCGTAACATAGATGGTGGAGCGCCCTGATATATGGAACTCTTTGAGCGCCAGAGCCCGGTCTCGGTCAGGTTCATCGTGCTCAACAAACCATTTGGTGAGAACCGACGCATCTACCACGTAACCCTGGTGATAGGCGGGGATCATCGATCTCCCTTTAAATTGGTATCGCGGAAGCGACGAATGATCGCTACGGGATCCCAATCCCCAAGCTCTTTAGCCAGATCGTCAATCCTGCGAGAGGCCTCTTTCATCTCTTTCCGTTTTTCCTCTTCTTCCCTCTTCTTCCGTTTTGCCTGCAAGTATTCTTCTAGCGCAGTCTGAATCAGAGCACTGCGATTGGTTCCCTCATCTTTCGCTTCCTCGTTGATCTCATCCAGCAGTTCGTCTTTCAGGAAAACGTTTACACGCGCCATGACGCACCTCCTATATTATTATTAAAACACATCACTAGTGTGTCGTCAAGTACACACGAGAAGTGCTTAATGATTTGAAGAAGTTGACAGGGAGAATGGAGGATTTACGTGAACTGGAGCGTGCGCTACATCCGCTCGGGGGCGGAGACACCTAGCAAGCCAAGCGTGTTGGCCATGACTACACGAAGGGCGGCGACCAGCGCCAAGCGTGCGCGTGTGAGATTCCTGTCGGCGGAGATGATCCGATGGCGGGTATAGTAGCCATGAAACTGCGCGGCGAGGTCGTGCAGGTAGGTGGTGAGTCTGTGCGGCTCCAGCGCCTGCGCCGCCCCGATTACCAGCTCCGGGTAAAGCGCCAGTTGCTTGATTAACCCGATCTCTTCCTGCAGATCGAGCGGATCGAGGTCGTCCTCTGGGGCGGGAACTGGAAACTGAGCCTTTGCCGCCTCCCGGAGAATGCTGCACAGGCGTGTGTGCGCGTACTGCACGTAGTAGACGGGGTTTTCCTCGGACGCCGATTTGGCAAGCTCCAGGTCGAAGTCCAAATGGCTGTCGCATCGTCTGGTGAGAAAGATGTAGCGCGCGGCGTCCCGGCCCACCTCCTCAACCAGCTCGTCCATCATGACGAACTGCCCGGATCGCTTGGACATCCGGACCTGCTCGCTCCCTCGCATCAAACGGACAAGCTGCACGATGAGTATTCTGAGCGCCTCCGGAGGATGGTCGAGCGCCTGCATGGCGGCCCGCATCCGCGCAACGTAGCCGTGGTGGTCGGGTCCCCAGAGATCGATCACCTGTTCAAACCCTCGATCGAACTTATCCTGGTGATAGGCGATGTCCGGCAGAAAATAGGTGATCTCGCCGTCGCCCTTTACGAGGACCCGGTCTTTATCATCGCCAAAGGCGGTCGAGCGAAACCACACGGCGCCCTCATGCTCATAGAGGAAGCCGCGCTCCCGCAGCGCCTCCACCACCCGCTCCGGCTCGCACCGCTCCCGCAGCGCTCGCTCGCTGAACCATCCGTCAAAGGTGACCCCGTACGCCTCAAGCGAGGCCCGCTGCCACTGAAGGATCCGCTCAACCGCAAAGCGACCCAGTTGGTCTCGGCGCTCCGGCTCCGACGCTGAGAGCGTCTCTGGCCCATGTCGCTCAAGATATTCGCGGGCCAGATCGATCAGATAGTCACCCGGATACGCCTCCTCAGGCATGGGGCAGTCCTCGCCTAGGTGTTGACGGCACCGCACCTCCATCGCCAACGCGAGGTTGCGGAATTGGTTTCCCGCATCGTTCACGTAGAACTCGCAGTACGGCCGATGCCCGATGGCCTCTAAGAGCCGAGCGATGGCGTCACCGATCGCCGCGGCCCTGGCATTAACCACGACGAGCGGGCCGGTCGGATTCGCGCTGACAAACTCTACGAGCACCCGTCGTCCGCCGCCGACATCAGCCCTTCCGTACATCGGTCCAGCTCGGAGGATCTCCTGAACGAGATGACGCCAGAACGGCCGGGCGATAAAGAAGTTCAGATAGCCGGCTCCCGCCACCTCGACGCGATCAACCAGATCAGGAGGAAACGCCGCTGAGGCGGAAATCTGGAGCGCGATCTCGCGAGGCTTCCGCCTCAGCGTCTTCGCCAGGCCGAAGGCCAGCGTAGTCGAGAGATCGCCGAAAGCCGGGTCGGCCGGATATTCCCACGTAAGCGGTGCGGGAGTATCCTGCGCTAACCCGCTTTCTAAGCCAGCCTGCTTGATGGCGGTCAGAAGCGACTCGGTCAGGTTTGCTTTGAGATCACCAATCATAGGACAAGTAAAGTCCCTTATTTTCCAGGTTTAACTTTCGATTATGCCGGATCATACGCTACCCTCCCTCTGAATCCTGTCCGCGTACGTCTTCGCCCAGTCGAGTAGTCGAGAGACCTGACCCTGAGTCTGGGCCTCGGCGTAGAGGCGAAGCACGGGTTCTGTCCCCGACGGTCTGATGAGCAGCCAGCCGCCGTCTGCCCCGACCAGCTTCACGCCATCCAGGGCTTGCACCTCTTTCACCCGCCACCCGTCGATATGGGCCGGCGGGTCCTCTCTGAAGCGCCTTCCGAGCTCGCGCCCATCCTCCTGGCGAGCGAGCTGCAGGTCAAGGCGTCGATAGCAATGAGGTCCCACCTTCGCCTCCAGCTCCCTGAGTAATACCCCAAGTGGTTTCTCTTCTGTCGCCAGACACTCCAGCAGCAACAACGCACTGGCAATCCCATCCCGCTCAGGGATGTGCCCCGAAACCCCAATCCCCCCGCTCTCCTCTCCTCCGATCAAAAACCGCTCCCCTCGCATGACCTCGGCAATATGCTTGAACCCGATCGGGGTAACCGCAAGCCGCAGACCATGACTCGCGGCCAACCGATCGATCATCGTGGTGGTGGAAACGGTCTTGATCACCGTTCCAGTGAGTCCGCGTCTGGCCACCAGATGCTGCAATAACAGCGCAAAGACCTGGTGAGGCGTGACATACGACCCGGTCTCATCGATAGCCCCCAGGCGATCGCCGTCGCCGTCAAAGGCCAGTCCGATCTTTCTTGGCCCATTCAGACCCTTCACTCGTTCAGCAAGCTCTCCGAGGCTCGCACCCAGCGGTTCGGGAGACACCCCTCCAAACCAGGGGTTGATCTCCGAGTGGATCTCCTCCACCTGAAGACCGATCCGTCGAAGCAGTCCTGCCACAATGCCCTGCGTCGCCCCGTACATCGGATCGATGACCACATGGAAACGCGAGCGGCCGATGCGCTCCATATCGATCAGGGTGCGCAGCCGCTCCTGATACAATGGAAAGGGATCGAACAGATCGATCGCGCCCGCGCTGGTCTGATCCATGGCCGGCAAGGCGCCCCCGGTCCATCCGTCAAGATCACCCGAGAGGCGACGGACCTCTGCCTCGATCTGGTCGGTTAAGGTCGCAGTCGCGGCGCCGCCATCGGCTGTACGGACTTTCAGCCCGTTATAATATGGAGGATTGTGACTAGCGGTAACCATCAACCCGCCCCGCGCCTGAAGAATTGGGATAGCGCATGCCAACATCGGGGTGGGAACGTGAGAGGGCGTGAGGTAGGCGTCTACACCAAGGGCACTCAAGACGTCTGCCGTTGTCTGCGCGAACCGCCGGGAGAGAAAGCGGGTATCGTGACCGACGGCGACGAGGAAACGATGGCCTTCGGGATAACTCGTTCGAAGGGTTGCAGCTACGGCGCCGGCTACCAGTCTAACGCCCTCGAAGGTAAAATCTCTGGCGATGACCCCGCGCCACCCGTCTGTCCCGAACCGGATCTGTAGCGGCGTCGGCATCAGTGGACGGAGTCAGATGACCATAAGCGGATCGTGATCATCGCGTAAGGGAATAGCCCTGCTTCAGCCAGGCCTTGGTTCCCCCCTCGAGGTTAAACAGTTGCGTCCTGCCGATAGCCGCGGCAACCTCGCAGGCCACCGCGCTCCGGATCCCTTCGGCGCACACGAAGATGATGCCATCCTGCTGGAGCAACTCCCGCGGACGGTTCATCAGCGTTCCCAAGGGGATAAGTACCGCCTCGGGGATATGCCCCTGGCTCCACTCCGCCGGCTCGCGGACATCAACGACGACCATGCCCCCTTCTTCGATCAGCTTCTTGGCCGTCTCAACGTTGATACGCTCAAATGGATCTCGGATCTCCTCTGTTGATGCCATGACACCCCTCTCAAAACCCGATAGTCTATCGCCCCTTACTCTGCAACACGGAAGACCGCGTTCTCCGGCAATGCACCAATGTACTCATCATAACGCATCGCTCTCCATGACTTCAAGGGCGATCCACTGACAGCGCCGGCTCATCCGCGGCCCCAGCAGGGAAGCGTCCCCTCTCGTATTCACTCCTCCAGAAAGTTCTGTACGCCTCGATAGAGTTGGAGGCGGTTCTTCTCCAGCAGCGCGTAATGGGTCGAATCCCCGATGTCCAGTCGCCGCTTGGATGGCGCCGCCGTGAGCTTCTGGAGGAGCTCATCAGCCGCTTCGTTGGTTATCAGCTCTTCCGCGCTCCCTCGAACAATCATGGTCGGCGCCTTGACCCTCGCCGGGTCAAACAATGATCGTCCCGCGTGGATTTCGTGCCAATCGATGTACGGACCGTTGGGGACCTCGACTGATTCCGGACTGCGTTGTTTGGCTGTAGGATCGGAACTCAAGAACGCGCTGATCCAGGTGTGGACAACCTCTTTGTCTCGCCATTCATCCTGGAGCTCTGGCTTGATCCATCCATCCCACTGATCAAGCAGCTCCTTTCGAGCGAGATAGCGATAGGCTCCCATTTCAAGGTTCGGTCGGTCCGGGTTGCTCGGATCACCGAACGCGCTGACGAAGGTAGAATTCTTCCCGTAAATCGCCCCGAACATGACCAGCTTGTTCACCTTTTCCGGATGCAGCGTCGCATAGAGGGCCGACCAGGATGCGCCAATAGAGTATCCAATAATATTGACCTTATCCACCTTCCGCTTGGAACGAATGTAATCGACGGCGACATCAATATCCCGCATTACCTGATCTGCTCGAACGAGGGGAAGGTTCTGATGCGGAGGTTCTTTCATCTCCGCCGGCCTGGTCGAGCGTCCGAATCCCCTGATATCCAGAGTAAAAGCGTCAAAGCCGCGTTCGGCCACATACTCCAACCAAGAATATCCGGGAACGGCAAGATCAAAAATGACTGAGCCAGGATTCGGAATCCCGTGAATAAATAGAATCACATTCTCTTTCGTGATCTTCGGCAGGTTTGCGAGCCGCTTCTCTCGAACAAACAGTTTAACCCCCTGGTCCCTTCCCTGCACCAAAAATTCCTCCTTCACAATGGCGTTCTCCTGCTCCGCCGCGCCCACGGTAGAGGCGCTCATCGCGACCATAGCGACCACCATCCGGCACATTATGCCAACTCGCGACCAGCGATCCATCCTGCGCTCCTTTCTTCGAGAATCGTGCCGAAGCATCAATGCCTTCTTTATCAAAATCTTACTAGTATAGGGCTATGAGAGGCTGGAGTGTCAACTCCTTTTCACAATGGAACCGGTGGAACGCTATAGCACTGATACCGGTCATCAGCAGTTTGCCTCCGCGACCCGATTTTTCTATAATATGATCTATGAATCAGATGAGTGACCTTCGGACCAACAGCCGCACGATCACCAAGCAGAGTGGGTCGAATTTCTATTACGCATTTCTCTTCCTCCCAAAGCCAAAACGGGAGGCACTCTACGCCGTATACGCCTTCTGCCGGCTGAGCGATGATCTGGTGGACGAGTCACAAACCGAAGCTGATCCCGCAGCGGCGCTGACCCGATGGCGCAAAGCGCTAGATACCCACTTCGAGGATGGTGTTGATTCCCCCGTCATCACTGCCATTGGCCAAGCCGCGCGCCGGTTTCATATCCCGAAGATCTATTTCGAGGAGCTACTCAATGGCATGGAGATGGATCTGACGCGCGCCAGATATACGACATTTGAGGAGCTATACCCGTACTGCTACCGCGTCGCCTCAATTGTGGGCCTCATCTGCATCGAAATCTTCGGCTATACCAATTCGCAGACAAAGACGTACGCCGAACAACTGGGCATCGCGTTTCAACTGACCAACATCCTTCGGGACGTGGGAGTTGATGCGCAACGAGGGCGGATCTATCTTCCCCAGGATGAGTTGAAGCGGTTTGGATATTCTGAAGAAGAGCTGCTGGCAGGGCGTTACAACCACGCCTTCACGGAACTGATGCGGTTTCAATGTGAGCGGGCCCGAGGCTTTTTTCGAGCCGCCTCAGCCGCCTTGCCGGCGGAGGATGAGCGATCGCTGCTGGCCGCAGAGATTATGCGAGCCATTTACTACCGCCTGTTGCTCAGGATCGAAGCGCAGCAATACGATGTCTTCCACGGAAATATTACCATCGGCAAACCCAGGAAGCTTCTGTTGGCCGGCGGCCTCTGGCTACGATCGGCGCTGAACTTGTGGCCGTAACAAGTCTCGAAGGCACTACTGAAACATCTCCGTAGAAAGCGGGGTCACGTCCTGATTAGCCGCCGGCGCCGTGGTGATCAATCCCGATGTGAGCTTTGATGAATGTGACGATGCGCGCCTCATCGAACTCATCGAACTTGTCGATACTACCCCATGCCGTCAACGCAATCTTCCGATCCAGGCCGGCGTATGGCGCGAGGATCACGCGATCGTAGCGCTCCGCAATCGTAGTGAGCTGCTTGACCATGTCAGGGCAATCCTGACAGGAGTAGTTGATCGCCACGCCGCCATCCTCGAGATTGTGAACCTGCATCTCCTTGGGAACCGGCTCGGTATGAATGCCCCACTGAGCCAGTCCAGGCGCATGGGGCCCTGACGTTGGTGGATCGCTGTTATACGGCGGATGCGGGGTGCCGAGAGGAACGTGGGAGCTCGGCAGGATCGGGACCGTGGTCCAGGTGTGCTGTTCCGTCATCTTGCCGTATCCCCAATAGCCGCCAACCAGCAGGACGGCCGCAATGGCAGCATAGAGCCCGATTCGCCCTGCAAGCCCATGACGACGCTTCGTCTCCTGCTCTACAACCCTTTCTTGCCTTGCCTTCTGCTTCGCCTCTTTCTTGGTCTGTGATTTCGCAATCTGCGGCTTTGTCATCGCCCCCCTGATTTCCTCCCTATACAACTGGCCTTAAACGCCCGGCTCCGTCCTTCTCGTGCTCTTCCGACGGGCGCCGGCACCCTTCCGCTCGGTCGGCTGCGGCGCGTCAGGCGTGGCTATGAGCGTCAGTACCTCGCTCGCCGCCTCCTCGATCGATTTACTGGTCATATCGATGACCGGCCAGCCCGCCTTACGAAAGAGTGATCGACTATAAGAAAGCTCAGCGCGCACCTTCTCCAACTCAGCATAGGCTTCAGCCACTGGCGCATGCTTACGCTCGAGTCTGGCTCGTCGCAACTCCACCAACCTGTCCACAGCTACAATTAGCCCGACGATCCGCTCTTGATTGGTCGTCATCAACCGGCTTGGCAGCGGAAGATTGAGAATAACCGGAACGTTCGCCACCCGCCACCCCTTTCCGGCCAGGTAGATGCTCAACGGCGTCTTGGAGGTCCTCGAGATGCCAACCAAGACGATGTTGGCTTGATCAAGTCCAAGCGGATTCTGTCCATCGTCGTGCTTGACGGTATATTCGATGGCCTCGATTCGATGGAGGTACTCCTGCCCCAGTTGTCGGAACAGACCTGGTTGCATAAGTGGTGGAACACCCAGTTGGTCGCTCAGGCGAAGGAGGAGCGGCCCGATCAGATCGATGGTTTCCACTCCCCGCTCCCGGCCCTCCCGTAACACGACCTGGCGAAGCTCTTCCGACACCAGCGTATGCACGATGATCCCGTGGCTTACTTGCGCCGTCTCAATCGCACGTCGCGCCTCCCCAACCGTTCGGATATTAGGAAGACGACGGATCTTCACCTCTGCCCTCTGAAACTGGGCCAGCGCCGCTCGAACAACCATCTCGGCGGTGGCGCCGGTAGCGTCGGAGAGGGCAAAGATCTGATAACGGCCCTCGGCTGATAATCGGTTCATAGCGGCCATCCTGTCATATCCTTTACAGTTCGAGGAGGACCGCCACCTCGTCGCAGTAGTCCCACTTGCTGCACTGCCGGCAATCCTTCCACACCTTCTCCGGCAGTGTGAGCCTGTCAACCACGCGGAATCCGAGACGCTCAAAGAAAACCGGCTTGTACGTCAGGGCAAAGACTCGCCTGATCGGCAGATCTTTCGCGATGGCGATGCAGGCCTCGGTTACTGCCCGGCCGATTCCCTTCCCTTCAAACTCCGGCCAGACGGCCAGTGATCGAATCTCCGCCAGGTCCGGTCCGTAGACAAAGAGGGAGCAGACCCCGGCAATCCGCCCCTCCTGCTCAACGACGTGAAAGTCCCCGATCCGACCGTCAATCTCCTGCAGCGTCAAGGGCAACAGATCGCCCCTGCCCGCATACACATTCACCAGGTGCGCAATAGCCGGTGCATCGCTCGTCTTCGCCTTCCTCACCATATGCTGCCTCACCTGTCTGCATGCGGGGCACAGGCAGGAGCGCGTGCCGTCGCCCCCCATGACGCGGCTTTCAGCCCGACCCCGTCGATGCTGAGGCGGCCCGGTCCGCCAAGCCGGCCTTCAAGCAATACCGTTATCGGCAGAAACTGCTGAATCGTCCACAGGTTCGTAAGCAGATGTTGGCTCACGCGCGCCGTGGTGAGGGCCGAGCGACCGTCGGCCAGCGCCATGAGTACCGCGAGTTGATCTGCCAGATGACCCTCGGTGGCGGTATCGCCTGCAAGAAAGTCGAGTAGGCCGTCGGCTGCTTCATCAGCGACGCGCTCCGCGGGTTTACCGCGCTCGCCAAGCGCACCGAAGCCGGCACGAGCCCGCTCAAATTCGGCCCAGACAAACACGGTATTGCCCGGGCAAGCGGCGTCGAGCCCTACAACCTTGATCTCGATCGTATACCCGGCGTCGATGAGCCGGCATCGGAGTCGATTGGCCTGTCGCTCGGCAATGCCTCTGGGGAGTCCGGCTACGGCTGATATACCCCGAATAGCCAGCAGCGCTCCGCGCTGCGTGAGGTCAATCGAGCTCAGCCACGCCAGCGGCTGCACGGCAGCTCGCACCTGTCCACCTCCCTTGGGATAAAAGCCGCCCCGTTCCAGTTGCCAGTCGGCAGTCAGCCCCATCCCTTCCACTATCGGCAGAAAGACCTCGGAGATGTATGGAGCCGGCGGACTCCATGGAACGTGCGTGCCGCCCGTAAGGCTGAGAATCGATGGTTCGCCTGCAAATGTAAGCGGGGCAAGGATTGCCTGAAACACGAGCGATACCGCGCCGGCTGTCCCGACGTCTAACCGACGTAATCCTCCATTAATTGGTCCAGGGGCAAAATACAGCCGGGAAGAGCCGAGTTCCGCCCCGTGCACTTCGGCGCCCGTAATCTCGGCGAGCGTCTTGACAACAGAGAGGTGCTGCGGTTGCAAGCCGGGCTTCGTTCGGCCCGCCCGAATTTTGATAAGCTCAACAGGTCTGCCAAGGACGGCGGATAGAGCCACGGCCGTCCTGAGAATCTGCCCGCCCCCCTCACCGTACGATCCGTCTATCCTGAGCACACCACTCGCCGCGCCGCTCATCAATGCGGAAGCCCCCTCATCCTGACCTTCTCCCCCTTTTGGGGCAAAGGGGGAGAAAATAGACCTCCTCTCCCCACTGGGGAGAGGACGAAGGTGAGGGGGTGCAGACCCTCATGCTCACGCCAGTACCAAAGGCCGTGAAATAAAGTATCGCAGTTATAGTCCGCATCCGAAACGGTATTATTTGCCCGCTCGCGGAAACTGTCAAGGAAACTCTTGGACGCCGGACCCGCCGCTTCACTCACGCGGCCATCCACCTCCCGCCTTCCTTTCAGTCTTCTCGTGGAAGCGCGCAAGGTCCACGATGACCCGCTCATGCTGACACTCGGCAATCTTCTCCACCTCGTCGAACGCTTCGATCCGGAAAGTAAGACGTCGTCCTCCCATCTGCGTCAGCGTCGCCACCACCTTTACCATGAACCCGATCGGAGTCGGCGCCAGATGCCTCATCTCCATCATACTGCCGACCGTACCCTGGCCATCCTGTAGATACGGCTGCACACCCATCGTCGCCACCTCCTCCATCCACTCGACCACAACCGGCGTGGTGAGCACATGAATCAACGGGTTGCCATGCCGGTCGGCCGCCTCGGCGCCAGTCACCCTCCAGACCCTCTCAAACATCATCCCTTCACGCAGACTCATGGACTCCTCCCATCCCGGACCCTTGCGTCGGTGGTCTTCAGCCGGAATAATGCTTGACAGGCTCAAGGAGAGTGGCTAGATTGAGCCGGCTTTGCTGAACGCCATGCCCTGTATCCCCTATGCTATCACACGAACAGGCCTGTGAGAGCGCAGGTCTTCATCGCGCTCGCCAACTTGACGGAATAAGTTGACCGGGATAGCATCCTTACACGCGTTTTGGCGCTCAGATGACCAACCGACCTCGCTGATCCTGCACATTGTACCGTGAGGCAATCTGTGCCTGCTCTCGAAAAAGAGAACGAAACAACCATCTTACGGCGAACCGCCGAATACCAGCCGCCTCACTCCTGGCGAACCTGGTTGATCGGCCATCCGCTCCGGACCGCCGATGCCCCTCATCAGGCCATTGGCAAGACCATCGGTCTGGCCGTCTTCGCTTCCGACGCGCTCTCCTCCACCGCATACGCCACCGACGAAATTTTATTCGTTCTGGCCGCTGCCGGGGCCGCAGCATTCGTCTATGCCCTTCCGATTTCGCTGGCCATCGTCGCGTTGCTCACTATTGTCACGCTCTCCTACGAGCAAACGATCCACGCCTATCCGGGGGGCGGGGGCGCCTATATCGTGGCCCGCGATAACCTGGGAGAATTCCCCGCCCAAATGGCCGGGGGCGCACTGTTGACCGATTATATCCTGACGGTAGCCGTTTCGGTAGCTTCCGGCGTGGCCCAGATGACGTCCGCGTATCCCTCCCTTTTCCCCTATCGGGTACCATTGGCGGTTGGGTTGGTGCTGTTCATGATGCTGATTAACCTGCGCGGTGTTCGAGAATCCGGCGCGGTGTTTGCCGTACCCACGTACTTTTTTCTCGGGATGCTGTTTCTGACCGTAGGGAGCGGTCTCACTCAGTACCTGATGGGGGGTCTGGGCGCTGTGCAGAACCCTCCGCATCTCGGGAAAGAACCCTTCATGCAGTCGGTCTCCCTGTTTTTGGTTCTCCATGCCTTCTCCAACGGGACCACCGCCCTCACGGGTGTGGAGGCCATCTCTAACGGGGTCCCTGCGTTTAAGGAACCACGCAGTCGCAACGCAGGGATCACGCTCATGTGGATGGCCGCGATCCTGGGCACGCTCTTCCTGGTTATCTCTTTCCTGGCTCTGAAGGTCGGCGCTATTCCATCGGAGGCGGAAACGGTGATTTCTCAACTCGCGCGCACAACCTTTGAGGGCCGGGGCCTGTTATACCTCTGCACCATCGGGGCCACGACCCTCATCCTGGTCATGGCGGCCAATACAGCCTTTGCCGACTTTCCACGTCTGAGCGCCCTCCTCGCGGCAGATGGCTTTTTGCCCCGGCAACTGACTTATCGGGGAAGCCGGCTCGTTTACTCACGCGGTATTGTGGCGCTGGCCCTCATCGCCTCGTTCCTGATCTGGCTGTTTCAGGCCAGCGTGAACGCGTTAATCCCGCTCTATGCCATTGGGGTGTTCCTCTCTTTCACCCTCTCGCAGGCCGGCATGGCCCACAGGTGGTGGAAGGTCGGACATCTTCCACCGGGGCAGGAGGTGCAAGAACGAGGCTCTACTCTCCGCCGCGAGCCCAGATGGGTGCTGAAGATGGCGATCAACGGTTTTGGTGCGGTATGTACGGCGGTGGTGATGTTGGTCTTTGCCATGACAAAGTTTCACGATGGCGCGTGGATCGTGATCCTGCTGGTGCCAATTCTCGTGGCGATGTTCTCTGCCATCCATTACCATTACCGCGACTTGGCTGCACGTCTTTCGTTAGAGCAGTATGGCGCGCCGCCCCGCGTATCCCGCCAGCGAGTCATCCTGGCGATCAGCGGTGTCCACAGAGGTACGCTGGAGGCGCTCCGCTATGCCCGCACGCTGTCTGACGACATTACGGCCGTGCATATCTGCACTGATCCCGTGGAGGCCGAGACGCTGAACAGGAAATGGGAATCGTGGGGCGACGGGGTCCGTCTGGTGGTGCTCGATTCCCCCTATCGGTTGCTCCTGGAGCCTTTGTTAGGGTATATTGAAGAAATTGCCGCGCAGCGTCAGCCGAACGAAATTATCACCATCGTCGTACCGCAGTTTGTCCCCCGCCGCTGGTGGCACAACCTCTTGCATACTCAGGCCGCGATGCTGCTGCGACTGATGTTATTGTTCAAGCCGGGGATCGTAATTACCGACGTGCCCTATCAAATAGAGTAATGGCGAGAGGGTATCGGAGAAACAGCATACGCTATGAACATTATTGTCGTGGGGTGTGGACGGATAGGCGCAGAGTTGGCCTACCGCTTGTTCCAGAAGGGGCATCAGGTGGCCATCATCGATCAGGTGGCCTCCGCCTTAAATAATCTGCCCACAGACTTTCGCGGACGCACCGTGCACGGTGAAGCGCTGGCCACGGATGTGCTGCGCAGAGCGGGCATTGAGCAAGCTGATGGTCTCGCCGCCGTCACCAACTCCGACTCGCTCAATGCGGTGGTGGCGCACGTGGCGCAGACCGTCTATCACGTGGCCCAGGTCGTCGTCCGCAACTACCATCCGCGCTGGCGAATCTTGCACGAGGCCTTCGGCCTCCAAGTAGTCAGCTCGACCAGTTGGGGCGCGGCGCGTATCGAGGAGTTGCTCTACCCCACGGTCGCTCGGAGCGTATTTTCGGCCGGCAATGGTGAAGTCGAAATCTATGAACTGGTCGTGCCTAAGGCGTGGCACGACCGGTCTCTGCACGATCTCCTTCCCGCAGGCGAGTGTCTGGCTGTGGCGCTGACCCGGGCAGGTAAAGCCATGCTCCCTTCCTCCGAAGAACGTCTGGAGGTAGGCGATATCCTACACCTGAGCACCAATCTGGCAGGAATCGAAACGTTGCGTCGCCGGCTGAAGGCGGCGTAAGGGGGGGGTAGCATGTTTGTGTTGATCGCCGGAGGAGGCCGAACCGCAACGCACCTGGCCGCCCTCTTGCTGGCGCGCCAGCATGAGGTCCGAGTGCTCGAGCACCGACGTGACGTGCTGGCGCGCGTTCATCACGAGCTGCCCACGGAGGTGATCTACGAAGGTAATCCCATCGATCCGCAGGTATTGGAGCAGGCGGGCATCCGTCGGGCGAAGGTGTTAGCTGCGTGCACCTCTGTCGATGAAGACAATCTCGCACTCTGTTTCTTTGCACGCACCCGCTACAACGTGCCTCGTACTATCGCGTGGGTTAATAATCCTCGCGCCGCCTGGCTCTTCGACGAAAAGTTTCACGTAGACGTCGCCTTAAACCAGGCGCAGATCTTCAGCAGCCTGATCGAAGAAGAGATGTCGCTCGGCGATATGATGACACTGCTGAAACTGCGGAGAGGCCGCTACTCGCTGGTGGAGGAGAAGATCCCACCGGGAGCCCGCGCCCTGGGCATCGCCATCAAAGATCTGACGCTGCCCTCGAATTCGGTGATCGCCACCATCATCAGGCACGGCCAGATCCTCATCCCGCGGGGGGACACCCGATTTGAAGCCGGAGATGAAGTACTCGCGATTGCAGACCGTGAAGGGGCCGAAGAGCTGGCCGGACTGTTCGGTCGACCGGATGCGCAACCGAAAACGTAACCGCTCAATTGTGTGATCACGCATGACATCCCCTAACTGCCTTCAGTCTTCAGCCTATCTGCCCGAGTAGTTACCAGAAGACGTCTTAACAGCCCAGTCGATCGAGGAAGGCTTCAATGCTTTCACTCACCTCGTCAGGCTTCTCCAGCATAACCATGTGGCCGGCCGCACGGATGGCTGCAAGTTGCGATTGGTTAATCTGCCGGTGCAGATACTCGGCGTATTTCGGTGGCGTCATCAGATCGTCAGTTCCGCAGATCACCAGAGTCGGAAGGGTGATCGCCTTCACCTGCTCCGTAAGGTCAAAGACATCGCACGCCCGAAGGTCTCCCTCAATCACCGATACCGATGTGCGCAGCATCGCTTCGGCATCCCGTTTGAGCAGTTCCGCCGACGCCCCGGGTGCGCGCCCCCATTCGCTCATCAGTTCAACCGTTCCCGTAGCATCGTCCTGAAGACCGGCGAAGATCTTCGGATGGACGCGGAGTTTTGCTCCGGTCCCTACCAGCACAATCGCCGCAAGCAGTCGCGGCTGGGCCAGCGCAATCGATTGGGTAATCGCCCCACCCATCGAGTGGCCTACCATGACGGTCCGGTTGAGACCCAGGGCCGTTATAAATTCTGCAACAACGTCGCGGTAGGCCTCGATCCGATCAGCGCCGCTCCCCTCAGAATCGCCATGCCCAGGAAGGTCCACAGCGATCACCCTTCGCCGCCGCCCTAACGCCCTGAACTGCTGAAGCCACACCTGATGGCTTCCACCCGCCCCGTGGATAAAGAGGATCGGTGGCAGATGACTCGCCGGACTCAGCTCTTGTTCAATGAAATGGATGCGAGCGCGACCAACCTGTACGTACGGCACGTCCAGCCTCTATGCCTCTTCGGATTTCAACGCCCTGCCCAGCAGACTCGTCACCGCTTCCTGCAGCGATCGACGCTCAAAGAGGACCGCATAGGTTTCCCGACAGATGGGCATATCAACAGAGAAGCGGCAGGCAAGATCGACGGCAGCCTTCGAGGCATTGACCCCTTCCTTCACCGTCGGGCTGTGCTGCAGCAGTTCGAATAGCGACGCGCCCCTGCCTAGCGCCAACCCGAGTTGGCGGTTGCGTGAGAGGTCCCCGGTGCATGTCAGCACGAGATCCCCAAGCCCAGCCAGCCCGGCGAATGTCTCGGCGCGCGCGCCCATCGCGACACCCAGCCGGCTCATTTCGTGCAACCCTCGCGTGATGAGAGCGGCCAGCGCATTATGCCCGAGTCCAAGGCCGTCCACTATTCCAGCGGCGATGGCGATTACATTCTTGATCGCCCCCCCCACCTCTACGCCTAACGGATCGCTTCCGGCATAGACGCGAAAGGTTGGGGTACCGAGCAACGCCTGAACCTGTAGTGCTACAGCCGCCTCCGCTGATGCCGCGACCGCCGCCGCAGGCAGTCCCCGGCTCACCTCCTTCGCGAAGGTAGGACCGGACAGTACGGCCGGTGTCCGTGGCGATGGCACAATCTCATGTAACACCTGCGACATCGTCATACAACTACCAGGCTCCAAGCCTTTCGTCGCGATGATGAGAAGTGTCGATTCCCGGATCAACAGGAGCAACTCCGCGCACACGGAACGTAGGATATGAGAGGGCGTAACCAGCAGAAGGGCCGAGCAGCCTCGAGCAACCTCAGCGAGAGAGTTGGTGATCTCAAGCGCCTCGGGCAGCTCAACCCCAGGCAGATAGAGACTGTTCTCGTGCTCCTTCGCCATAGTCACGGCGAGCTCGCGCTCCCACACCCAGAGGGCGACTGAGTATCCCTTCTCGGTTAACAGCTTGGCGAGCGTAGTCCCCCAGGCCCCAGCTCCGACGACGCCGACCCGTTCCATTACCCTGCTCCTCTTAAGGCCGAGACCGCCTGGCAGCGGCATTCAACCAGGCGAGCCCGGCTACTGAGAGCACGATCAAAATCAGGCTCATCACCTGCGCCGCGCGGAGGGGCCCCAGCATCAGGCTGTCGATCCGGAGCCCCTCAACGAAGAATCGGCCCACAGAGTATAGCCCAAGGTAACAGAGCGTCAACGCGCCAGGGATCCGCTGTAGCCGCCGGCGAAGCAGGAAGTAGAGAATCCCGAAGACCAGGAAGTTCCATAGTGATTCGTACAGGAACGTCGGATGAAAATACTCGTAGGCAGCCAGATCGGGCGGCCGGTGAGCAGGCTCGATGTAGAGTTTCCACGGCAGGTCGGTCGGGATCCCGAAGGCCTCCTGATTGAAGAAATTTCCCCACCGACCGATCGCCTGCCCGAGCGGAGCCGAAGGGGCCATGATGTCCAGATAGGTCAGCACAGGCAGCTTCTTGCGGACGGCATAGATGACTGCAGTCAATCCCCCGGCCAGCAAGCCACCGTGGATCGCCAGCCCCCCCTCCCACACCGCCAGGATCTTCAGCGGCCTGGAGCCGTAGTAGCCCCAATTGAACAGGACATAGTAGAGTCGCGCGCCTATTAAGCCCGTCATCACGCCGAACACGATGACGTTGAGAAGCTGCTCAGAATCCTCACCACGGCGGATCGCTTCGCGCTGCGCCAGCCAGGTCCCCAGCAAGACAGCGGTAGCGAAGAGCAGGCCATACCAACGAATGGCAAGTGGGCCGATCTGCAGAACGAATGGACCAGGCGATGCGAACATACGGACCTCTGTAGGGGTTGACGTCAGAGTTCTCGACGAGTTGCGTTCCGGCTCACTCTAGCCAAAAATGGCCTGAAGTCAAGGCAAATAGTGCGCAAAGAGCCGATACAGCAGGGCGATTGCTCCTGCCAGGAGCAAGATGAGCGTCGACGGTCAAAGATGGAACTTCTGTTTTTCCATCGTCAGTCACCTCCCATCATCACTCTATCATATAGCCGACATCAGGATGACGCCAGTTGCAGGTTCCACCGCTACGGAAGCCCAGCATAACACTGTCCGTGATGGACACGATGGACAATCCGAGATATCATTTGCCTGGGACCGCGCGTGAGTACGCCCGTGTCAGGGACGATGCGCCACACCGGAGGCTCGTTCAGATGCTGCACAGGACTACGGTAAAACTCCTCATCTTTGCTGCGTTCGTGCTGCTGCTTCCGGCAGCCGCTTTAGGGGCTGTTGAATCCGCAACGACTGGACTCACGGCAAGCGAATTAATCAGAATGGAAAAGGGCGGAGTAGTCGTCAAGACAGATACCTATCCCACAAGAGACGGCGCGCGCGGTACCAGAATCATTGCCTACTGCGTCATCAACAGGTTGCCGGACGTTGCGTGGGCGGTCATGCTCAATTATCAGAAGTTCGACGAATTTATGCCGCGGCTCGAGAAGGTGGAGGTTCTGGAAAAGACACACAGTACGATGAAGGTCACCGAGACGGTTCGCGTCCCGCTCGGCGTCATCAGCTATACGATCGATCTTGTCTTCAAACCTGACCAGAAAACAGTGAACTGGACGCTGGATAAATCAAGGAAACACGACATCGCGGAGACGTTCGGTGGTTGGGAGTTCCTCCCGTACAACCAGGGTAAGACTATTCTTCGATACACAACCACCCTGGACAGCGGCTTCTTCATCCCCAGGTTCCTGGAAGATTTTATGCTCAGGAACGATTTATCGGATGCGCTGTTGAGCCTGAAGCGACGCACCGAATCCGACGGGATGTGGAAGAAGAAGGACTAAGCCGCAGCGCTGCTATTCAACATAGACAATAAGTTGTACGCCCATAAGGATCACGAAGAGAGCCGGAACCAGCCCCCACCAACGTTGTTTCATGATCCCCAACGTTCCCAGAAGGTACGTCATGCCGGCAAGGATCGCGGTGATTCCCTCGGTCGTGTGAGGCGAATTGCTGCGCCCAAGGTAGTTGAAGTTGCTGATAGGATGCAGATGAAATAAAAGGGTCGTCCCCCCCATGATGGCAAGCCAGGGAAAGATCATTCCCCACACCCAATGGCTGAATGTACCTCGCGCCCGCAGCCATTCTACAGATCCCATTGCGAGGACGATGACGCCGGAGAGCTTGTGTTCGATGGCCTCCCGGTCGCCCATGAGTTCGGTCAGGGTTCTCGGGCCGAACGGCCAATACTCCGGGTCGCTCCGGTACAGAATGAAGAGCGCCACACCCAGCGTCAGCATCGGCCACAGATGGGCGAACCTCGATTCCCGACCTCCCCACAGGGCGGCACCCGTCATCGCCATCCCCATGACGAGCACCAGCCATCCGGAAAAGTGGTGGTTAAAGTTCGAGAAGGCCGTATGCGCTTTCCACGTCTCCCAGCTTCCCGCTTCATCCGGCGGGATCGTGTGATCATCGAACGGCGCCAGAAGCGGGTTCATGCTTGCGAACAACCCGTACGGATTTGGATACCAGATCCAGAGACGGATCACCCACGTGTCCGGATACCAGGCGGTGAACGCGCTCTGTGTTTCAGGATGAACTTGAGGACAACCTTCCCGGGAGGGTGATCGAAACTCCTGCCAGTCCGCATAACGGCAGATCGCCAGACTCCGCTCCCAGTCTATTCCTTGAAACGGGCTCTCGGCGGGACGAGTTCCGGAAGCCGTGTACTGCAAGCCGACCAGTTGCCAGCGCCCCCCCCTTTCAGAGAACAGGAGCGTGGAGGGGTGATGATAATCAAATTGCGTGATAGCTGCCTTCTGAAAGTGGTAGCCCTCTAACGGCACATTCCCCGATATCTGCGTGTACCCATCCGCCTTGGCCTGCTCCAGATTCTGATACTGCTGAGTAGCCGTCCGAATGTCGGCGATCAGCCTCGCGAGGGCGAAGTCCTTTTCCGGTTCCTTTGCGTACCAGTGTCCGTGATTCATATAATAGTCAGAGCCCCAAGCCAGTCCTCCGGCCAGCAGCGTGATGACCGCAAACGCGATAACTTGCCTCTTCACGTCTCCTTCTCCTCTTCAGCCTGTTGGATCACAGCAACATTCCGCGTCGCCCCTTCACCGAGGAAGGCCCTCTCCGTTAGAGTCTCTCTCGGCGTGGACCGCTCGCTGCCCGGCCGCCACTGGAGCGTGGACGAACAGTTTGACCGGCGTTGGCTTTGCGGCCTGTTGGTCCGGCGGCGGGCTCAGGGCGTATTTTACCTCTTTCAAGTGGTCCCCGTACTGCCGATCCGGATTGTACACCTGCGAAAACTTCCAGAGCATTCGAACGAAGTTGGTCTGACCTTGCAGCAGCAGTTTCGATGCGGTGGAAAAGGTCCCGCGCACCGCAGCCCAGCCCAAGTGCTTACGATTCAACACCGCCTGGGTCTTCACCAGCTCTTCATAGAACCGCTTCAGCGGAAGCGTCGTCGGCAGGACGGCATGCTGCACGTCGAAGAGGCGGTAGTCGAGCGAGGTCAGCCGCCTTGACTCGGTCAGCCAGGTCTCTGTTCCCGGATACGGTGTATTGACGGTCAGGTGGACGATCTCGGGTACGCCGGCCGCCCACTCGCGGATAACCCGGAACCGTTCTTCGTCCCAGCCCGAATCGGCAATAATGTTGAGGGCCACTGTGAATCCCATTGTCCGCGCCACCTCCAGGGCCTTGAAGTTGTCGCTGGGCGTCACCCGCTTGCGGATACGCTTCAGGCCTTCCTCGTCAAGGGCCTCCAGACCGAGGAACATATACCGGAGCCCGAGGCGCTTCCAATAGGCGAACACCTCCTGATTGCGGAGCAACACATCACATCGAGTCTCCAGGTAATACTGCTTCCGGATCCCCCGACGTTCGATCTCACGGCCGATCGCCATCCCGTCCTCGGGATGAATGAAAGCCACATCGTCCACAATGAAGGCATTGGGCTCTTGGATCCTCGCCAGGTCCTCCCCCACCACCTCGGGAGAAATCTTGCGGTAGCTCCGACCGTAGAAGGTCCATGCGCTGCAAAACGAGCAGTCCCAGGGGCAGCCGCGGGTAAACTCAATTGAGGCGCAGGGATCCAGAACCCCGATGAAATACTTGTGGCGTCGGCGGGCAAGGTCCCGGGCGGGTAGCGTACTATCCAAATCGTGCAGCATCATCGGTGGGGGGCCTACACCGTAAGGCGTTACCATCCCGGGAAGCGTTTCGATCCCTCCATCCTGGATCGCTTCCAGCAGGGGCGCAGTAATCGGTTCCCCTTCTCCCCGAACAATACAATCCATGGCGCCTTGTCCATGTTCCAGGAGCTCTTGGGGGACAAAGGAAGCGCTGTGGCCCCCGGCAAACACGAAACAGTCGGGGAGCAGACGCTTGGTCTCTTTTGCCAGATCCACCACCTCCGGGACATTGGCGAGAAAGTTCAGCGAAAAGCCTACGGTCTGAGGGCGGAACTCCTGGAGCTCCCGCAGGTAGTCCTCACGATGAAAGACCTGGAGATCAAAGAGCCTGACCTCATGGCCCGCCAGCCTGGCAGCCTGGGCCACCCGCTCCAGCCCCAGCGGCTCCAGCCTGAGGAACAGCTCAGAGTACATCAAGCAGCTTGGGTGTACCAACAAGACCCTCACTACACTCCTCCAATACCTAGCTAACAGCTATCAGCTATTCGCTGCATTAGGACACAATCACGTTCTCCGTGAAGATGGGGAACGACCGCGCCCGTCCCTCGCGAATAGCCTGTTCAATCAGCGCCTTGGCCTCCTTCGCTCTCGCTTTGGGCAGCGTTGCTTCGAAAAACTTGATGTAGAAATCGTCCGGCACGACGACGACGGACGCGCGCAACGTAAGCCCTGTCCGATCGATCGCTCTGACATAGCGGACGATACGGCTTGTACCCGGCGCAATCCTGGTATCAGAGAGTTCTTGCGTCAAGTCAAGCGTAACCTCCCGCCCGATCCGTTCCTCTTGCGCACTCTTCTCCACCGGCTTTCCGTCTGCATCTGCCAACTCAAACCGGACGACGATCTTCGGCGTCACATAAGTTGGGAAGTCATGTCCAACCCCGGTATTGGCCAACGTGATCTCGGCCCGGAGTTGCTCGCCGACCTGATAGTGCGCCCTATCCAACGCCAGGCGGACAGCGACGCCTTGCTTGACCATCTCAGGATCATGGATCCCTCGCCACAGATGCCGTCGCTCCGGCATATGGCAGCTCTGGCAGGCCTTGCCTTCCCGCGCATACGGCCCTTCTTTCCATTCATTGTAGGTATTTTCAAGCAACTTGCCGTTCAGCGCATACCCGTTCAGCTCGAACTGGTGGCACCCCTTGCAGAACTCAGCTCGTTCAAAGGCCGCCGTCCTGATGGCGCCACCGTGGGGAATCTGCGCCGCCGGCGCGGAGTTCTCGGTCGAGCCGTCTCGCTTCGGCGGCCCGAAGCGCTGATGCCCTCGCACATGGCACCCGGCACAGGTCAGGCCTTTTTGCTGTAGCGCGGCTGAAAAGGCGCGGTTAGCTTTGAATTTCATCACGGTGCCGGCCCGATTCTCTATTGCATTCGGTAGCAAGGTCGAAAAGGTGCGGTGCCTCCTGAAAAGAGAGGCGCGGCCACCTTTGTCCACGACCTTCTCCTGCTGCTCGGTGAGAGGGACATGGCAACTGTAGCACAGAAGCGCCACTTTGGGATCGTCATGGATCAACTCCATTGTCTGCCCTCTCACCCCTGGCCCCATGCTTTTGCTGTGGAGGCTGCCGATCCAGTCCTCGTACTGCGCTCGATGGCAGACGGCGCACCCTTCCGGATCAAGTGACGCCTCAATCGATGAGAAATGGGCAGGCGGCTCGCCTTGAGGCGGGATGGGTACCTGCCAATGGCGCATGAGAAACTCGTTCTGGGTGTGGTCATCGGCAGCCGACGTCGGATCACTCATGGCCCGTACTCCAGACGAGAGTCCCAGGCCTACGCTCATCACTGCAATGTACAGGAGCAACCGTTTCATCATTCAATGTCTATAATCTTCCGTCGAATCACGTACCACCTCAGCTCTTACGCGAGGTCTTGGCAAAAAAGGTCGAGAAGATGGGCGCCGGTTTGCCTGCGCCACATTTCGGACATTTCAACCGCTTGGTCTCTCGCTCCTTGATGCTCATAGTCAGTGAGAATTTCTTGCCGCACTTCTCACACTTGAAATCATAGCTAGGCATCAGTCTTCCCCTCCCTTCGTACGGTTATCGTTGGAAAGATCCTACCGGAGACCAGACTGCGCGACCCGGCGAAACAGTCGCTGATTGGTTACGATATATTTTCAGTCCTTCAACAAGCGGAGTGTCACGATAAACATCGATATTATAGGGCGAGCAGCGTGAAGAAATCAATGTGGAAAGAGTCAGCGATAACCCGGTCCAACTCTGATCAGCTCACGACTTGCGACAGAAGTCTGGCGACGGCCCGCAAAAAGAGTGGTATATCAAGAGGTTTGGTAAGGAAGTCTGCGCAGCCGGCCTCCAGAGCCCGCGCGCGGTCTTCAGGTCGACTGAAGGCGCTGGTGACGAGCACACAGGAATCGCGCGCGTCTCGATGTCGGTCTTAAGCTGTTGAGTGAGCGTGAAGCCATCAATGTACGGAAGCTGTACGTCCATGATGATGAGGGCCGGCCGCTCGACCTTGACCCGCTCTAAAAGCCCCTGGCCATCCTCCGCCTCAAGCACGATGTATCCCATCGCTTCCAGAGTAGTGACGATCAACTCCCGGTTCATCGGGTGATCCTCTACCACGAGAATCTTTCCTTGTGCCATCTTACGTATCCCTTTCTGACAACCCTTGAGGGGAGAGCGGTAACCGGACCGTAAAGGTACTCCCTCGGCCCTCTCCCTTTGATGACGCCCAGATCGATCCTCCATGCAACTCGACAAGTTGCTTCGTGAGTGCAAGACCCAGGCCCGTACCCTGAAACTGCTTAGTAATGGCAGACTCGAGCTGGGTGAAGATCTGGAAGAGCTTGGCGAGATCCTCCGACTTGATCCCGATTCCGGTATCAGAGACAGCGATTTCGACACAGTCGCCAGAGTACAGAGTACAGGATACAGGGTACAGGGGCTCCACGTCCTGGTTTCCCGCCTCCCGGTGCCCGGCGCCTGAAATAATCTGCGCGGTCACACTGATCCGCCCGCCCGCCGGGGTGAACTTGACGGCATTCGCAAGAAGGTTATAGAGAACCTGCCTAAAGCGGGTGGGGTCTGCCATGATGATCGGTTTGTCGTCATCCATCGAGAGTTCAAGTGTCTGTTGTTTCTGCTCGGCCTGCAGGCGAATAGCGTAGATGGCCTCCTTGATGGCGTCCCCGAGAGGGAAGGACTGAAGTTGAAGGACAACCTTCCCTGCCTCGACTTTAGAGAGGTCAAGGAGATCATTAATCAGGGTAAGGAGGTGCTCCCCACTTGTGGCAATGTTCCTCGTGAACCGTGTCTGCTTCTCATCCAAGGAACTAACGGCAGGGTCCTGCAGTAGCCAGGCAAAGCCGAGAATAGAGTTCAACGGTGTTCGGAGTTCGTGAGACATATTGGACAGGAATAACGACTTATGACGGGAGGCCTCCTCGGCTCGCTGTTTGGCCTCTTGCAGTTGCCGTGTGCGGTGCTCGACCGTAGCCTCGAGTTGGTCACGCGCTTCTTGAAGCGCTATATCCCGTCGCTGGACCTGTGTCAACATCTCGTTGAACCCATCGATCAGTTGGCCCAATTCATCCTGGCTGGACCCAGCGACCCGAACCGAGTAGTCTTGCATTTCTGAAACAATTGCTGCCGTACGCGCAAGATTCAAAACCGGCTGAGAAATCACGCCCTCGAGTTTTGAAGCCAGGAACAGCGCCACCAGTGAAGAAGCCAATAACACACCAAGAACGATCACTGCGCTTACCCGCAGGCGGGCATACACCTCTTGCGTGTCTGCCTGGATGTAGAGTGTCCCGATCTTCTCCTGGTCGAGGATAATCGGGTGAAAGATGATCAGACGCCTTCCCTCTAACCTACTTCCATCCGCCAAGGGCACGATCGGAATCGCGTCCCTCTGTAGATGTCGGCGTCGGTACACGGCAAAAACATTTCTCTCTTTCGTGTAGATGGCCGCTAACGTGATCCGAGAGTCCTTCCGCAATGCGGAAAGCGTCTCTTCCGCGGCCTTCGGATCGTTGAATGTGAGAGCGGCTGCGCTGTTCGCTCCGATGACGTCAGCCAAACTCATCAGCTCGCGGGTCGTGACAGAACGGTATGTCACCAACTCGTAAACGATGAGGGCGGCGCCGGTCAGCAACAGTGCGACACTGGTGGTCAGCATCGTGATGCGCCTCAGCTTTTTCTGGATAGGGACATCCCGAAAAAAGCGCATGCTAGCGTCCCCCCGGCACGATTCGCGCCAGCCTGAGCAGATGCGAGCTGATCTGCAGCTTCGCCCTCTCGGCGGCCTCTACGTTGATCTCAAACTGGATCTTGCCCTCAACCATAATCAAATTGATCATCCCGCCGCGCCGGGCAAATCCATCGATGTCGCTGACCGTCAGTGTGCTTGTCTCCTTGAGCTGGTTCAGAATCTCCGCCAAGTGGCTCTCCATGACAGAGCTGATATACAAGATATGGCAGAATTCCAGGTCCTCCAGTCCCTTAAACCGTTTTACTACGACTCGACGGCCCTTTGCCTCCTTGCCCTCAATAGACTGAAGTGCACTCGCCATGGGGCCGCCATCGATCACTCCAATGCAGATCGTGTATTGGCTAGTGCGGAAAGCCTGCGCCGGCCACTCAACGAATTTGGAGAACTGATACAGGAAAGCCGCCTTAACCTGGTATTCGAGAGGCAACGACTGGGCATGCGCCTTATTGAGGCGTACCCCATCCGCACCGCTTGCCATCAGTAGAAGACAGAGCAGCATAATGCGAGTAAGAATATACCACCTGACCAAAGATCAGAACCGCCACGAGGCCTGCACGTAGACACTACGCTGGACCTCAGTAGGCTTGACAGGAATACCGAAGATGCTACCCCACTCCGGATGTCGGTTGTCCAGAAGGTTCTGGCCGACCAGGCTCAGATCGAACGCCTCGGTTGGACGCCACCCCAGGCGGAGATCGAGCCGCAGGTAGCTCGGGACAGAGGGGACGAGTTCAGGCAGTCGATCGACAAAGAAGGCCGATGCATCAAACTGAAGGTGCCAGGGAAGATCCAGGAGGGAGCGCACCTGGACTTGATGACGCGGCGAACGTCCCTCATCGGCCGTCGGTTCGACACTGGTCGCATCGGGGTGGAGTTTAACCATGAGATAGGAGTAGTTGATGTGCACTCGCCAGAAGCTCACAAGGTGCCAGGTACTGGCGATCTCCGCGCCATATGTGTTGCCGGACATCCGATTGTCGAATAAAAAGGGCTGCACGATGTGAGGCGGACCCGCGTCCGCCATAAGCGTAGGAGCGCTGGGTTCGGACGTCCTCAGGTTGTCATAGATGGTGTAGAAGCCGGCCAGATCGAGCGTCAGCCACTCGACCGGCTGTACCCGGTAACCCAGTTCGAAGGCGAGCGACTCCTCAGAGGTAAAGTCGGAGTTGCCCGCCGTCTGGACGAGCGTAGGAAGTCCGCCGGGGCCAGGAAACGCGGCCACGTTGGTCTGGACATCTCGCTCGAATCTGGCCGGTGTCCTGACCACTCGCGAGATCGCCGCCCACACCCGATTCCAGTCGTTGGGGGAGTACAGCAATCGCGCGTTCGGCTGGAACTCGAAACCGGAGAACGAGTTGTGCTCGAATTTGGACCCGAGGGTAAGCGTGAGCCGATCCTGGATCAGCGCGATCTGGTCCTGGATAAATCCGCTTACCAGG